>DASXSW010000451.1:0-2291 GCA_036505755.1 Binatia bacterium
CAAACGCATTCTCGAACAAAACGATCCCCGACAGCTTAAATCTGGCGCGTCGCACAATCTGGGTGAGTGCCAGCGACCTCGATCTTGCTGCCAATTATTTATCACGTCAGTACGCGGCGGGGGAGCGACGGAAGATTTGCCGGAGTTTATGCCCGCGCAAGAATTCATCCGGCGCTTTGGCGGCGTCGATACGCCGAAATACAAGCAAATGATGGCTCAGATCGAGCGCCGTTTCGCCACGTTGTCGCTCTACCGCTGAAGAGATATCAGTTTAGGGACCGCGCAATGAACGATTTGAACTGTTTGAACGGTTTGAACGATTTGAACGGCCTTATGATTGTTTCTGAAACTGCTCTCTTGGAAAATTCGCCGTCGCCATCACGCCGCCATCGACGACTAACGGATGGCCGTAAATGAAATCGGAATCATCGCTAACAAGGAACAGCGCGGCCTTTGCTTGATCGTCCGCGCTTCCCAAACGTCCGGCGAGATTTTGAAACGTCCGGCTGCTGGCAACGTCATCGTCGTAACCCACCGGCGAGCCGGACCGATTTGGCACGACGCAGTTGACGCGAATCTTGTAAGGAGCAAGCTGCACCGCCATAGCGCGCGTCATGTTGATCACTCCTGCTTTGGCTGCCGCGTAGGCGATGCCGTCATGACGCCCGATCATTCCGGACGTCGAACCGAAATTGACGATTTTTCCACCCCGTTTCTGTTGCACCATTTGCTCAGCGACGTACTTGGTCACCAGGTAGGGACCCTTCAGACTGACTGCGATCACCTTGTCGAATTCCTCTTCGGTGCTGTCAAAAAGATTAGCGTGATCCGTTAACGCGGCGTTATTGACGAGAATATCGATACCGCCGAACTTGGCGGCGACTTTTTTAACCATCTCCTTCACGTCGGCAGATTTTGCGACGTCGCACAGAACCAACATCGCTTCCTGCCCCGATTTGTTGATCTCGTCAACTACGCTTTGGCCGCGCCCTTCGTGCATTTCCGCCACCGCGATTTTAGCGCCCTCGGTTGCGAACAGTTTCGCCATCGCCTTACCGATGTTTCTGCCCGCACCAGTGATGAGCGCTACTTGTCCTTTAAGCTTCACGGTTTTTTTCCTTTCCGAGCGCCTTGTGAGTCTAGTCCATGCGCCAATATCAAATTTTGAGATCTTCCGGCGGAGTCGCCGTATAGACATCGAAAGTGTTCAGCGTGCAGGCCAACATCGCATAGTAACCGATGGTTGCGGCGAGCTCGACCATGCCCTTTTCGCCGAAGCGGCCATAGATCGCCTGGAACGTCGGCTCGCTGACTCGATGGGAATGGATCATCTCGCGCACGAAGCTGACGATCTGTGCCTGTTCGGTGGAAAAATTCTCCACGCCCCTTTTCTCATAGACAGCGCGGATGGTTTCCATAGAAATGCCGGCCTTTTGACCATGGTTGATGTGCGCTGCCCACTCATGTTTGCATTCGAGCTCCCGCGCCGCCACCAACGCCGTGAACTCAACGACTTTATGATCCAAGCCCGATTCAAACCGAACGTAACTGCCGAGATGCATGGTGCGCTGCGCCATCTGGGGGCTGTGCAGCAGCGCCAGCCACGGTCCGCCGACGACGCCGCGGCTTGCAGCGATCGATTCATAGACTTTCTGATCTTCCGCGGCCAAGTCTTCTTTCTTATCAATGGTAGCAATGCGTGCCATGTGCGATCTCCAGTCTTTGTTCTCCGGTCGTGATTATGAGAGTTTCTCTTTAAGCCACTTAGTGATGATGTCGACCACTTCATCGTTGGACTGACCCCTCTTCCTTCCCATGTGGCCGGCACCGGGGATGATGCGCAGATCCTTCGGGCTGCCGTGCTCGGCGAGCAGGTAGAGATCGCTGATCGGGTGCTGGTCATCTTCCTTGCCGTTGATGCAGAGCAGCGGTGCACAGGGCTGGTCGATCAACCCCTGTGTCACCAAAGATAAAGTGGGAGCGATCTCAAGCGTTTCTTCGAGTGTTTTGACTCTGAATATGTACGAGCGCGCGTCGAGCAAGCTTGCCGGACCCATGAGATATTGCGACGCGGTCACGGTCAGCGCCGGCCTGAGCCACTCTTCTTGAAACGTCCGATGCACGCCCGCGCCCCAGTTGACCGCGCCGCGCAGCCGCTTGGGCTCGGTATGGGCGAGCTTCGCCGCCCAATAGCCGCCGAAGCTGCCGCCCATGCAGGCGATCCGTTTGCCGTCTATGTCGCCGCGGGTTTCGAGATAATCCATCGCCGCGGAAAAAGTCCGCTCCGCGCG
>DASXSW010000452.1:0-3926 GCA_036505755.1 Binatia bacterium
AAGCTTTCGCGGGCCTGGCCCGAATGACCGAAAGAATCAGTCGGCGAGTTCCTGAGAGGCCACGCGGCAGCCGGGATGTCGTTGTTCGGTCGACGGTCGAGATAAGCTGATGTGCGTTTCTTAGGCCGGTGTTTGACGTGAATTTGGGCAGAAGCCACACTCGCTTGCGTCTACGATCGGAGGCTAAATGGCAAGGGTGAACCTCTGCGGGGGTGCGAAAACGGCTCGCAAACCAATCCGTTAACGCGGCGCTCTGATTTCCAACTCCAGTCCGTTGGGATCTTTGACAAAAATGGTGGTGAGCTTACCTCTATCGTCGCGATTGTCGCGCAGAATCTCCGCGCCTTTTTCGCGGAATTCCTTGGCGACCTGCTCGACGTCGTCGGTGACATAGCCGTAATGATGGATGCCGACTTCGGTCGCGGACTCCATTAACTGGATCGACGGGGCGCCGGCGATTCTGACAAAACAGAACCCGTAACCCGCGGCGCCTCTTCTGATCGGAGTAGCGTGTCCGCCGAAAAACTTTTCATAAAACTTGATCGATGCACCGACATCCTTGGTGTAAATAGCGACATGCTCCAATTGATAATTCATGGGTTTTCCCCTAGCGATTAGGCATGAGCCGTTTCACGCAAAAAAGCTGTTTCAATTAAAATTGATCACCGCTTTGACCACCGAATAACTCGCCATCGCCGCCATGGCTTCGTTGATCTGTTCCAGCTTATAGCTCTTGCTGATCATTTCTTCGAAAGGAAAAGATTTCCTTCTTGAGGCGAGAAAGTCGATTGCCTG
Source organism: Binatia bacterium (assembly GCA_036505755.1). GTDB lineage: Bacteria > Desulfobacterota > Binatia > UBA9968 > UBA9968 > DP-20. The sequence goes on from DASXSW010000452.1 coordinate 796, forward strand.
CAGCCAGTGGCGCGGCTCGGCGGAACGGATAGTGATGAAAAGCATCTCTTGCGGTATCCGCTCGACGGCGATGTTCGCCTTGCCGCCGGCGCCGATATTCAAATAACGGCCGCCGCCGCGCAACAACGTGAGCCCCTCGGGCACCGCTAGATTATTTGCGACTTGAATCACGATGTCAGCACCGCGTCCGTCGGTGTGACCGCGTACCCAGTTGCGCCGCTGTTTCTCGTCAGTGACTTCTTCGAGATTCAACACGCCGTCGGCGCCCATGCGCTTGGTAACTTCCAGCCGGTTGGCTGGCGCGCCGATGACGAGCACCTTCTTGGCGCCGTGGTCTTTGGCGACCGCGGTGGCGAAATTGCCAAGCGGCCCACTGCCCTGGATCACCACGGTCTCGTGGCTCTTGATGGCCCCGAGCCGATCGAAACCATGCATCACCGTGCGGTAGGCGCATGCAGACGCCGCAGCCGACGCGGAAGTAACTTCTTCGGGAACTTTGATGATGAGACATTCTTTCGGCACGTACATATATTCGGCACAGCTGCCGAGGAGAAACGGATGCTGATCGCTGCGGTTATGTCCCCAGGACGCGCGGCCCGGGCAAATGCACGGTTGCAGCGCAACCGCGCAGTAATAACAAGAACCACAGGCCACGTAACTCCAGACGATGCGGTCGCCAAGTTTGACCGGGTTGCCGAGGATATCGGTCCGCTCGCCGGCGATATCTTCGACGTAACCGCAGGGTTCGTGGCCGGTGATGATTGGCAATGAGTCCTCCTCCCCCAACGGACCGTGCCAGCGGTGCACATCGGTCCCACAGAGCGTAGAAGCCGTGATCTTCACCAGCAGCGAGCCCGGATCGAGTTTGGGGATCGGTACCTGCTCTATCGTCAGGGGTTTGTTATGCTCGGTGATAACGGCGGCGCGACAGGTCTCCATGATCAATCCTTTCATTCAGCGGGACTGGTTATCTATATTAACGGCTGGAACCATTGGAACTTTTGGAACGACTGGAACGGTTCCAATAGTTCCGGCCGTTCCAATCGTTCTAAAAGGAATCGGGTGATTTACAGCGGTAATTTGTAAAACGTCTCAGCGTTCCGCCAGAGCATGGCGGCCTTGTCGTCGTCTGTAATCTCGTCGCTCTCCATCAACTCGCCGAGGTCATGCTTGCAACTCTCGTGGGTAACTTCGTGCGGAAAATCCGACGAGTAGAGAAACGGCTTGTTGCCGACGGTCTTGATCGCAAAGGGCATGGTCAGTTCTTCGGTCTCAATGCCCAGATACAAACGCTCTTTCTCGATCAATTTCTTGACATAATGGCTAGGATCTTCGCCCTCCCGGATGCCGTACTCGCTCGGTGGAATATACTGGTAGTGGGTTTCATGCGACGCATGCAAGCGTTCGAGGAGGAGCAGCAGCCAGGCTATACCGCCTTCGAGAAAGGCGATGCGAACGCGCGGGAAGCGATCGAAAATCCCGTTATAGAGGATATCGGCGCAATTGATCGTGAGTCCCCAAGGATGACCGAGGGCGTGCACCGGCACGTACATGTTCATATGATCCATGCCGAAGCGGTCATGGGCGCCGCCGTGGACCGCCAGGCAGCAACCGAGGTTATTTGCCTCTTCATAAACAGGCCAGTACATCTTCGAGCCGAGCGGGTGCGCGAGACCATTCGACGGCATCATCGCGCCCAGCATGCCGAGCTCGGTGACGGCACGGCGCAATTCCTTCGCTGCTTCCTGCGGATCCTGCATCGGCAGGATCGCCATGCCTTTGAAGCGCGAATTGAATTTCACGTAGGTCTCATAAAGCCAATCGTTGTAGGCTTTGGAGACCGACACGGCGTAATCCAGGCTGACAATCTTGCCGTACGATAGCGCGGTCGTTGGATAGAGTACGGTCCATTCGATGCCGACATCGTCGAGAAATTCGAGCCAGCCCTTAGGACCCACTGCCGGGCGCTGGTCGCGCTGGGGCGGCGTTTCCACGGCGCGTCCGCTGTGAAGATGATCCAAAGGCGGAAAGACCACGCCTTTGCGCGCGGCGATTTCCCGATAGGGCGATTCCATGCGGGCGATAATCGCCACGTTATCTTCCATAATATGGCCGTCGCCGTCGATAATTCTTGTGCCCAGTGTGGCGCTCATTTAAAAATACCTCCCGTGAAATTCGCCATTCGTTGTCAACTGCAAAAACGTGAACATTGTATTTCTTATAATCCGACTTGACACTCTGGATCAAGGAGGCGACCGCGAAAATCAAACGTTCTGATCTCAGGAAGGGCTTTGTGGCGGTGCTGGGGGGCAGCGAATTCCGCGACGCGATATGGCGCTAAACGATCGGCCTCGCGTTCCAGCCAAGTTTGCGATAAAAGAAAATCGTCCAAATCGGACGATCGGAGCGGTAAAAGCGGAGGACTTATGGCAGAAGAGACAGCGGAACAAAGATTGGCTCGACTGGAAGCTGAAAACAAAGCGTTGCGCGATCAGATCGAGCAACGAAAGCCGGGACAGCTGCGTTTAAAAGTTAGTGAAAAGGGAGGTCTTTCGGTTTACGGATTGGGAAGATTCCCTGTGACGCTGTACAAGGAACAGTGGGTGAAGTTGCTGGACCATGGCGAGGAGATCAAGAAATTTCTCCACGAGAATGATCAACAGCTCAAAGCTAAGCAGTGAAGCTATCCCTAGAATCGTCCTATTCGGTCCTAGAATACTTTTCGAATAGCCAAAACAATCCGTCCACCGGCACTCAACATTCTGATTGTCAGTGGGGCAAGTTTGGATCCGGACGCTCGTTGGTCTCTCTAGCCTAGGCTAGCAGGCTGCCGAAAACTCCGTCGGAGTCCTTCGACGGTGCTCAGGACGAACGGAGGGGTTTTGATATTTTCCGTTCATGCTGAGGCCCTCGAAGCATTCCGAACCCTTTTTCAGCAACCTGTCAGCCTAGTGAATGGTTCGCGGCTTAAGCGTTTTGAGCTCCGCTCGCTATCTTTTCTCTGGCGAATGAAAAGTATCCAAAAGCCGCCGGCGCATAGCTTCTTCACCGCCCGGTAGCAGGTCGAACTTTGTCGTGTTGTCGATGCTCCGCAGGATTCTTTGACCTTCGCTGTCCTCATGCATCGATTG
>DASXSW010000453.1:0-5894 GCA_036505755.1 Binatia bacterium
GATCATGAGTTTTTGCTCAGAGGGGATGTGTTTACCAAGGACGTGATTGAGACCTGGTTGGAGTACAAAAGAAAGGCCGAGGTGGACGCCATCCGGCTACGACCCCATCCCTGGGAGTTCGCTCTGTACTTCGATATCTAGCGTAGTAAAGTAAAAAATGTGTACGCTCGCAGGAAGCGAGCGACCACACCCCAAACCAATTCGTAGAGGGGGACTCAATGAAAAAAATCGAGGCGATAATCAAGCCGTTCAAGCTCGACGAAGTAAAGCAGAAACTTACTTCGGCGGGTATTACCGGAATGACGATTACCGAGGTTAAGGGCTTCGGACGGCAAAAGGGCCACACGGAACTCTATCGTGGAGCAGAATACACGGTCGATTTCCTGCCCAAAGTTAAGATAGAAATCCTCGCCCCCGATGATCTAACCCCGAAAATCGTTGAGACGATTCTCGAATCAGCGCAAACGGGAAAGATCGGTGACGGAAAGATTTTCGTCTCGACGGTGGAAGACGTCATCCGAATCCGCACCAATGAAAGAGGCGAGGAAGCGATTAGTTAGTCTTCCCCTCGGGACTGTGGTCGGCGGTCGCTCCGGACCTAAAAGGAGATAGCTATTGTCGGCCGCAGCTACAAGGCGTGGTCTTTGAAAATAACGCCGAGCCTTCAGTCAATCCTTCAAACGACTTCCCTACATAATGCGCTTGCCGTCTCGGCCAGGCGTCATCACCATCCGACTTTCAGGCTTTGCACCATCTCGGCTCATTCATCCCGGATTCCGCAGTTCCGGCCGACGCGATGAGCGAGGAGCAAACCTTCCGTAGCGAGGTCAATGGGTCTTTGCCTCTGAGCGGACATCGATCATCGTGTTCAAGATGAAATCTCAGACTTACAATGGTGAAGTGCGAAGTAGCGAAAAGGACTTTGAAACTTTACAGTTGGGTGCCTTCGCTACTCCAGGCTTGCTCCTCGCTCAAGGGCCCGTAGGTTTAACTGCGAAATCCGGGTTCATCCATCGTTGCCAGCGGTCTGGCGACGCTCCAAAGATCCTTGCCGGTCGGTTTCAGGATTTGGCTATCGATTGCAAGCTCGCAGTAGCAGTGGGAGTAATCTGGGAGAAATGGAACAAGCGGAACACAAGATTTCTTCATCGGAAACCCGGGCCAATAATCAAGACATCAGCGTGCCGATCTACGGTCGAATTCCAGCGGGGCAAGGGGCGGGCGTGGGTAATTACACCAACACACTCACGGTGACGATCAATTTTTGATCGTCACCGTGGCATATAGGCGGTGGTTCATTTTTCAATCCCCATCACTCTTAAAATCGAGAAAGATTCCTCGCTTTGCTCGGAATGACAACTACATAAGCCATTTGTCATCTCGAACAAAGTGAGAGATCTTTCCCAAACTGAACCACTACCCGTCATATATCAGGGCTACTTCTTGTCTTCGCCAGGTTGTTTTCCCGGCTCAAATCCGCCGACTTCGTGGTAGACGACTTTCTTTTCTTCCTCGAAGGCTCGCACAGTGGGAATCTGTCCCGGCAGTCCAAGTTTTTTCCACTCGGCGGCGACCTTGTCGTACATTTCTTTGCGCAGTGCCGTGCGTTTCGAAAAAACCGGCAGATGGCGATGCTCTTTGCACGCATTAATAAGCGCCTTGGAGCCGTAGGGGCGTTTTTCCGGCGGGTTCTGGGTTGGGTCAAGCCAGGTGCTCCAGGTGTTACGCAGTATGTCAATATCGTCGATCGGGTTGCAGCGGCTGCTCATGGCCCAAATCACTTGATCAATGTCGGTGGGATCAACATCTTCATCGACCGCAATGATCCACTTCGTGTAATAGGCGCCGCCAGGCACCTGGGCGGCGAGAGCGAGTGCTTGTGCAGCGTGACCGGCGTAGCGCTGCTCGAGAGCAATCGCGGTCATGCCAAAGCCGCCGGCGCCGGCTGGGTGTGCGTAGACTCCATGGATTCCCGGAATGCCGAGTTTATCCAGATCGTCCCAAATACGCGCCGAACGAATGATCGCGAAGAAACCGCTCTGTTCATTCGAAGGGTAATCGGCCATCAGCGCGTTCGTCAGGATTGGGTTAGTGCGGTGGTGAATGGCGGTGATTTCTACCAATGGACACCCGGCCTCGGGCCTGCCGTAGTAACCTGGGAACTCACCGAATGGGCCTTCGGTCTTCACCGAGTTGGGTTGAATGATGCCTTCGATGACGAACTCTGCATTCGCTGGCAAGAGAAGATTAGTCGTTTTTCCTTTGACCACTGGGATGGGTTCGCCTTTGATGCCACCGAGAAATTCGTATTCGGAAACGTTTTTGGGAAATGTTTGCGACCCGACGACCATGAATAGTGGATCGATGCCCCAGGCCGCGGCGATTTCAACCGGCTTGCCCATCTGCCAGGAGCGCGTAATGTGCAAGCGGGCGTCTTTTCCGGGAGAGAGATAAAGCCCGGCTTCCTTCTTACCCTGCAGCATCATGCGGTAGGTGCCGATATTTAGATAGCCCGTGTCCGGATCACGCGTGATCACGGCGTCGGCGGTTCCAGCATAACGACCGCCATCCAAAGGCCAATGCTTTGGAATCGGCAGTTGCGTCAAATCGATCCTGTCGCCAGTTAGAGTGTTCTGATAGAAATCAGCTTCGGCCTGCGGCAGTTCGCGCGGTGGCATGCGGTGTTTGAGTTTTTCTTTGACACGGCGAATTAATTCGACTGTCGGAGTGTCGGGCGGCTCTTCCATCGTGACGGCAATGCGCTGCAGACTCGGTCCGAGAATATTCCACAGCGATCGCGCTTTAAACGGACTGTTCTCGTACCCTTTGATGTTGTCGAATAGGATCGCTGGCGAAGGTTTTTGCTTGGCGACCAGGTAACTAATCGCGCTCATCTCTTCGTCACAGCTCACCGGTTCTTTGACGTGAAGTAAATCGCCCAGCGCGCCGACGCGCTCGAGCCATTCACGCAGGTCCTGGATCGGTTTTTTGCCGGCCGTGTCGACAACTCTCTCTTCTCGTTTAGCCATCAGTGATCCTCCGAATGTTTGCGTCCGTGTTCCTGGTCGGCTCTTATAAGCGCGCTCCCTTGGGCAGCAGCGATTTGAAGTAAGCAAAAGCGTCGTAGGAGCGATACATCATGTTCTGTTTCATGTAGTCGATCTCAGGTTGCGGCATGACCGCTGGCTTGCCAACACAGCTGGCGATGAATTGCATGTAAGCGGTGCGCTCCAAGTAAATCGCGTGAACCGTAGCATATTCCAAGCTGTCGCCGCACACAACAACGCCGTGGCCCTTGAGTAACATGGCGTTACGATCACCTAGCGCTTCACATATCTCTTTGCCATCTTGCACGGTATAAATAAGACGGGGACTCGGAAAAATCGGGGTCTCCGGAGCAAAAACAGCGGCCTGATTATAAATCGGTAAGATCGGCGTACCCGCCACCGAAAAAGCGGTAGCAATAGTTTGATGTGTATGCACGACGGAATTCACCTCGGGGCGCGCCTGGTAAATCGCCGCATGAATCATCGTCTCGCGCGGCGGATTCTTGAGTTTGGTGACCGTTCGCTGATTGCCGGCTTTAGCATAATTTTGTTCGCAGACTTCCATATACTCGTCAATATCCACCGAGATAACGTGTTTGGGGGCGATTTCGCCGAGCGGCGCGAGCACCGGCTTGATCAAAAATCTTCGCGTTCCGGGAATGCGCGCACTGACGTGACCGTGGTAATCGGCCAAGCCTTGGTAAAACATGATGCGGTTGCCCAACGCGACTTTTTTTTTGAGTTCTTCGAGGTCTTTCTTGCCGACTTTCACCTGGCACCCCTTTCCAGTTGTTATTTAAGATGCCCGCTGGACAGGCTCCCTGGCGCCGATCGGATGATCTGTTCGGTGTCCCCATCGCCCAAGGTTCATCCAATTCCATTGGTCCGGGTACGCCCGCACCGTGCGCTCGAGCCACTGGGTTATTAGAATCGTATTATCGCGAATCTGCTCTTTATTTCTTATGCTTCTTTCGAGCTTTAATTCTGGCTCGATAATCAGTTTAAGCGAGTTGTCGGGTTGCCTGACCATACAAGCCGGGACAATTGCGGCGCCCGTCCTCAGCGCGAGAGTGACCGGGCCCCGACGAGCAATCACTGCTCTACCAAACAAGGATACCTCGATCCCACTCCCCTTCCGATACTCATCCGCGATCATCACTACCACTTGGTTGCCGCGCAGTACGTCGTTCAGCGTCTGAAGCGCCATGCGTCGCGGCCGCGCGTGAATCGTTTTTTGCCGGACTTGTAGCCGATACTGGTCCATAAGTTCGGCAAAGCGACCATCACGCGGCTGGTTCACCAACACAAAGGTCGGAATACCTTCGATGGCCAACCGACTACCGATCAAGAAAAAATTGCCCAAATGAGCGCTGAGGATCAGAACTCCCTTACCCTTAGCCAAAGCGGCCTCAATATTTTCGCGCCCGACAATGGGAATCCTCGCGCGCATCTCCTGATCGGTCGACTTTATCGCCGCGCCGATTTCGACGCAGGCGCGAAAAAAATTACGCAAGCAGCCGCGCGCGATGTTGTTGATTACCGGTTCGTCCAGATCTGCTCCCAGAGCAGCTCGAATGTTATCGGTGGAGCGATTGCGAAAGCTCCGGAATAAAAAAAAGCCGACATTTGCGAGCCAGTCCGATAACCGATAGAGCGCCCGTGGAAACATCCTGACGGCGTTGCAGCCAATCTTGAAACCGATCCACGTGCTCAGATAAGCGACTTTGCCGGTGAACCAATCGAACATTCAATTAGGGATTCTGCACCGCGGCTGAGTGATTCAAAGTACGCCAATCTACGATACTTTTTCCACCGTCGCAAGGCCATGCAAGAGCATTGAATTTGGTCAGCCTGATTTCTCCCTTTGATAAGAAACCCCTGTGATATTAAGAACTTAGAAAAAGTACGAAAAACTCTCCCGGAACCCAGCCAGTTTCTATTATTTGGCGCATTTGTATGATAAAAAGCTCACACTACCGTGGCACCGGATAAGCGCTATGCGAATGATTTTGCCTCCTATCAAGGAGCGTCGCGCGGTGGATCGCCTCCTATCGGCATTCTTCCGTGAATACCGGGCGGGTGACTTCAAAAAAGCCATCGCTGCGTTGTGCCGGTTTTACCACCTAAGAAATCCTAAAGTGGAATGGTTTGAGTATATAGACTGGGGCAAGACCGCAGGTAAAACGTACGAGAACGGGCAGATTTATCTCGTCCACCCAGAGAATTGGAAGAAAGGCAGAAAATACAATTCCGAGCGACGCTGGATCAACATGGTTTATCACGAGATGGGCCATTACGTATTCTGGGCGGATGCGGAAAACAAGGCCGACATGTTTGCCTTTCGAATGGTCCGGGGTTTGAACAACCACCGAAACAACCACCGATAGAGAAGGCGGATGGCTTGGATCCTAAAAAGTCACGGATCCGCATTCCTGATGTAGTCGTACGACTGAAAGCACCGCGCCGATCTAGATAATTTCTCTTTCTTGCGATAAAAATTGATTTTTCTCACACACAAGTTTTCCTACTATGCGGTCTAACTTTGAAAAGGTTGCCACGGAGGTCGACTTTCCTGACCTCGAACGATCAATCCTCGATTTTTGGCAGCGCGTACGTGCCTTCGAGCTGCTCCGGGAAAAGAATCGTGACAAGCCGAAATGGTCTTTCCTCGACGGACCGATCACCGCTAATAATCCTATGGGCGTACACCATGCCTGGGGCCGTACGTACAAAGACACTTACAGCCGCTATTTTGCCATGACCGGACACGACCTGCGCTATCAAAACGGCTTCGATTGCCAAGGGCTTTGGGTTGAGGTGGAGGTTGAAAAAGAACTCGGTTTACGG
>DASXSW010000454.1:0-4140 GCA_036505755.1 Binatia bacterium
ACGCGGACATGGCCGCGTCGTCGGATCGCTTTGACGAGATGTACGAAAAAGCTTTCGGCCAGGGCTCGGGGTACCGCGAAGCCGGCAAAGAAATTCTCACGTTGCGGCTTACAGCTATGGGGTTGCTCAAGAAACCGGACATCCAGGCTGAAACGGTTGCCCCGAGCGACGGCAGTGTCGCGCTCAAGGGCGAGCGTCAAGTCTACTTCGAGGAGAACCGCAGTTTCACGGGGACGCGCGTCTACGATTTCAACCGACTGCGGCCGGGAGCTGGATTCGCCGGCCCGGCGATTATCGAAACTCCAGTGACCACTGTGGTTGTGAATCCTCACGATCGCGCCGCCATGGATGGCTACCGCAACATCAGAATTCACGTCGGAGGAGCATGAGGGTGACGTCAAATCCCATTGTGACGAGCGTCGATCCGATTACTTTCGAGATTCTCTCGCATCGCGTCTACCAGATCGCCAAGGAGATGGGCACGACGCTCGAGCGCGTCGGCGGCACGGTGAACACGACCCAGATGCACGATTACATGGCCGCGCTTTATTTGGCTGACGGCGACGTGCTCTGCGCCGGCGATGCCATGGGTTGGCATGTGGCCTGCGCCGGAGTCGCGGTCAAGCGCATCATCGAGCGGTTCGAGAAGGACGGCGGTATCCACCCCGGCGATATTTTTCTCCTCAACGATCCTTACGTAGCGGCGATCCATCAGTCGGATGTCTATGTGGTGTCGCCGATCCATTTCAAAGGCAAACTGATGGGATGGAGCGCGAGCTTTGTCCATGTGATGGATATCGGCGCCATGTCTCCCGGCGGCAATTCGCCGGACGCCACCGAGATCTGCCACGAAGGGATTCGCATTCCCGGCATCAAACTGGTCGAACGGGGCGAACTGCGCAAGGATTTCTTCGATGCGTTTATCAACATGACGCGGCAGCCGGTGATGGTCGGACTCGATCTCAAATGCGAGATCGCGGCGAACAACGTGGCGAAATCGCGAATGCAGGCTTTGTATGAGCAATTCGGCCCTGAGTTGGTGGCCGCCGTGTCACAGGAGATGTTGCATTATTCCGAAACGATCTTGAGAAAGAGAATCGGCGAGATTCCCGACGGCGTGTGGCGCGACACGGGCACGATCAATGCGGGCGACACCTGGAAAGTCGATGTCGCGCTCAAGAAAACCGGCGAGCGCTTGCTGTTCGACTTCACCGGCAGCAGCCCACAGGCGAAAAAGGGGATCAACTTGCCGTACCACGCGACCTTCGGTGCGTGTTACGAGGCGATTCTCTCGACGATGGCCTACGACCTGCCGAAAAATCACGGCGCGCTCAGACCCATCGAAGTGATCGCGCCGCCGGGCACGGTGGTCAACTGCACTGCGCCGGCGCCTGTTTCGCTCAACACCACCTCCGCCGGGTCGACGGCGAAGTTCGTCGCCAACTCGGTCATCATCCAGATGCTCGCCACCAGTGAAAAGTGGCGCGGCGAACTCATGGCGCTCAACGTCGGCCATCGCCTGGCACGCCATGCCGGCATCAATCAATATGGCAATTATTACGTGTCGACGCTTTCCGAAGGCGCCCTCGACGGCACCGGCGCGCGCTCCGACAGAGACGGTGATGATACCGGCGATGGCCTGAGCTCGCACAATATCGAATGGGTCGAGGCGAATTTCCCGCTGCTTTATTTGTTCCGGCGCAACACCCGCGGCGGCGGCGGCGCCGGCAAATTCCGCGGCGGCGCCGGCAGCGAATCGGCGCTCACGGTGCATGATGCGCCGCAAGGTAACATCAGGGGCGTAGCGCTCGGCGTGGCCGGCTTGCGAAATTCCGGTCAAGGATTGTTCGGCGGCTATCCCGGCGCGCCGAGCCTGCTGACGCTTATCCAGGGCGCCCGCGTCGAAGAAACCATTGCCGCAGATCAGGCGCCGGACGAACTCGCCGCGCTCGGCGGCGACAGCAGACTGTTACCGTACTGTGAGTTTGATCTCGGCCGGAACGATATTCTTTACATGCGTATGGCGAGCGGCGGCGGCTACGGCGATCCGCTCGAACGTGAACCGCAGCAGGTCTTGCGCGACGTCGATGAGGGCGTCGTGTCGCGCGAGGAAGCGCGGGCGATCTACGGCGTGGAGATCGAGGGGAATGAGCCGAGGCTGAATCAAACGGCGACGGATAAACTGCGGTCCGACCTGTTGAAGCAGCGGTTGCAGGAGTAACCATGAAAGTCTCGCGGTCCGCGAATGTTGGACCTGAATTGAGTGTTACCTTCTGTTCCGATAAGCGAGCCGGGCGCGAGTCATGCGCTCGCGGAAGCCGCCGTCCTTGACGAAGTCTTTTTCCAAACGGCGTAGTTGCTGATCAATCAGATAATTGGTTTGGTGAATAAGGCAAATAGCGATATTCGCGATCACCTCTGGTGGGCGAGTTTCTACAAACCGGCGATAATGTTCGTAAGTCTGTGGCGTTTGGCGGCCGAGCTGGCGGACGTATCGTGCCTCCTTGGAATCTTTGTCCCAAATCTCCAGGTCGCGAGCGCGGAGGTAGTCTTTGTAGTCGTCCAATAATTCTTCCAGGCTAGCGCGGGCGACGTTGGTAAGCTTGATCTCGGTTTCCTTCGAAGTGAGAGCTGCTTTGCTGCCTTCCAGAATGTTCTTCTTGCCGGAGCGGGCGGACTGAATCATCTGGTCCACAGTACGGTCGCCTTTGGCGAGGAAATTTGTGCACAAAACGGAAAGTAATGTCATAGATGATCTCGGCCTTCTGAAAAGAGAGCAGGGTCTGGTAGTCCCCGCGCGGCTGAAGTAGTCGGTCAGGATTCTGGGAGTTATGAGAATTATGGGAAGAATGGGAAGTATGCTTCCTATAACTCCCATCATTCCCATTCTTCCCATTACTCTTATCCTTTTTCATTGCAGAGATGTCCCTTACAGCACCGGATTTCTTTTGTGCCACTCGGTCGCGCTTTCGTAGGCTGCTGCTACTTGAAAGACGATGTCTTCGAGAAACGGCGGCGCGACGATCTGCATGCCGATAGGCAACCCGCCGGACGAAAAGCCGCAGCAAATGCTCATGTCAGGAAGTCCCGTGACGTTGAAGGGAATCGTGAAGCGGGTCAGAAAATTTCCGGCGCGGTCCTGCAAGTTGATGCGCTTGCCGTCGGCTTCGATGTAGCCGCGGTTGCAATCGTCGATGGTCGGCGCCGGGCTGAAGATAGTCGGCGCGACGATGACCTGCACGGATTTGAAAGCTTCGTCGAACTCCTGACAGATCAAACGACGCACCCTCTGAGCTTGAACGTACACGGGTGCGGGAGTCAAAAGCCCGGCAATCAAGCTGTAGAGAAGGCCCGGGCTGTAGTCTCTTGGCCGTGTGCGGAGATAGTGGTCATGGTCGGAGCTCGCTTCCGGGCGCGTGCTCGCCGCTTGCGCCGCGGGGACCAGATCGATATGCGGTATTTCGATCTCCTGAGTTCTCATGCCGAGTGCTTTTAGAGTGTTCAAGGCTTCGTCCACTGTTTCGCGCACTTCACTGACGATGCCCTGGTCGAAGTATCCTTTGATCAGACCGATCTTCATACCTTTCACCGGGGCACCGATGGCTTTGGTGTAGTTCACAGTCGGCGCGTCGGAGCTGAGCGGATCCTTCGGGTCATAGCCGGCAGTATAGTTCAACAGCAGCGCGCAATCCCTGACCCTGCGCGTGAGTATGCCGAAGTGATTGACGGTATAGCCGCCGGTGCCCGCGACGCCGCCGTAGGTACTGATTCTGCCGAACGTCGGCTTGAGCCCAACGGTTCCGCACAACGATGCCGGATTGCGCACTGAGCCTGCGCTGTCGGTGCCGATGGATCCCAGGCATAGGCTCGCGGCCACGGCGACTGCCGAACCGCTGCTCGATCCACCGGGTATTCGCGTGGTATCCCAGGGATTCAACGGCGTGCCGTAAAACGGGTTGATGCTGTTACTGCCCTTGGCCCATTCGTGCATGTTGGTTTTGCCAAGAATAATGGCGCCGGCCGCTTTGAGCCTTTCGACCACCGTGGCGTCATAATCCGGGATCCAATCCGCCAGGATTTTCGATCCCGCGGTGGTGATCACACCTTTGGTCGCGATGTTGTCCTTGATCGAAAGGGGAA
>DASXSW010000455.1:0-4591 GCA_036505755.1 Binatia bacterium
CTGTAGGATCGTCCGTTGGTATCGAGGTTAGCCTCGAATCATCGTGCTCCCACTGTTGACTCGTGGCTCGGATCGGTGTCGCAATAGTGCGGCTATTTCGCTGATACATCTTTGTCATTTCGACCCTTCGGCCAGGCTCAGGGTAGACTCCAGGAGAAATCTTTCTTAGATCCCGCACGTTCGTTCGGCATGACAACGGATAACTCCGCTATTTGAGCTTATCGAAAAATTTCTCCTTCTCCAGTTCTTGCATCAAGCTCAGATCCAGAAAGTTTTCCGGCCTAGCCTCTGGCCGTTTCAGTTCGTCGAGAACGGCTCTGGTCTCGTCCAACGTCGGAAACGGCCGGGGTTGGATAAAGCGCAAGGCATAGCGGTATCCCTCTTCGAGAATTTCGGGATCGCTGATACGCATGTATTTCTTGAGGACGTTAACGGCAAAATTTTTCTGCGTTTTGATCGCATGGATGCCTTCGATTTCGCCGCGCAGGAAGTTAAGCGCCGTGGCGCGCTGGCGCTGAATAAAGCTCCTTGTTGATGCGATCACCGTGGCCGGATACTTGTAATTGAGGCTCTCGAAATCCGCCAATTCTTTAAAGCCCGCCTTTTTAGCCGCCGTCAGCACCGGCGGCGACATGGAGCCGCCGGAAATGGCCCCGGCTTTCATGGCTGCTAATTGTTCCGGGATGCCACCGATCTGGACGATGGTCACATCTTTCGCCGGGTCGAGGCCGAAATTTCGCAAGTATCTTCTGATTACCAAATCACTGAGCGCGCCAAACCGGCTGACGCCGAATTTCTTGCCCTTGAGATCCTCCGCGGACTTGATGTCGGGAGTGACCACCAGACTTTGCGGGATTAGCGGGACCAGAGTCAGGATGTTCACTGAGTCGGCGCCCTGCAACGCCGCTTGAATCGTTCCGTTGCCGCCGAGCTGAATCATCGGTGCCTCGCCTGCGAGCAACGCAGCCGTAATGGTCGCCGCACTGCGAATCAAAACGAGATCGACATCGAGTCCATACTTTTTGAAAAAGCCGCCGTCATAGGCGACCCACGTGGCCAACGACCAAGAACTTTCAGCGGAATAGGCGGCTTTAAGTTTCGTCAGCTGGGCGGAAGCGGATGAAGAGAGACCAAGATTCAACAGCAGCATCACCGAAAGCAAACGGGTGACATATTTTGCCATGACGCCTCCTTGCTAATGTGGTGACCCAGAAAATCGCGATATAACTCCAATGTCATTCCGGGCAAGCTGGCGATAGCTAGCGCGACCCGGAATCCAGAAATTTCAAAGACTCTGGATACCGGCTTCCGTCGGTATGACAGCAAAGAACGCAACGAATAATTTAACGAACTTCTGGGTCAGGACACTAGTACCCTTCGCCCCACGATATTTCGACGCCGAGTTTCCGTTCGCGTGCTCTAGTGAAAATCACGTTGGCAATCGCCAACTCGGCGATGCCTTGCCCACCGTTGTTCTTGAACACCATAACGTCAGCTAGATCGCGCCGACCTAAATCCTTGCCGCTTACAATATCCCGCAGCTCGACAACGTCGTCCCAGGTCAATTCTCCGGCCTGTACTTGATCGTAGATATCCCCCTGTTGGTCCTGTATGGCCAACTCGCGCGACGCGATGCCGATCACCGCTGCTCGTTTCAATGTTTCATCGTCGATCTCGCGCCGCTTGCGCGCGATGACACCTGATTGGACCATGCCGACGTTACTGCCGACGATGGAGGTAACGTGGGTTCCGTCTCGCAGCCACTTGCCGGAAAGAACCGGATCGTTCGTATTGGTTGCCGCTAGAACAATATCCGTGCGCTGACGGCTGCTTGAGCGTTTGCAATCGGTTCGATTTCAAGCATCAATAACTCGCTCATCTCTGATGCAAACTGCTCTCGGTGCTGCTGCGTCGGACTGTAAACAACAACTCGCGAGAAGTTGCCAATCGCGTTCATCGCGATCAGATGATTCCGCGCCTGCTTGCCGGAGCCCAGCAGCGCCAAGGTCTGCGAATCGCGCCGGCACATCCACCGGGTACCGACCGCGCTGATCGAGGCGGTCATGAGATCAGACGTTCGCAGCGGGATGCCATCCTTCGTCATACCCCGCTGAGTCGACGACAGAATCATCGCCACCGGCAGCGCCGTGCGCGTGTCGAATAAGATATCGACCAACGGACTGCGTGAAGGATACGTTTGCACGCCGCCGCTGACGGCGAGAATTTCGCTTTGGATGCGAAGACCGGTTTTCTCCCCTGCCGGTAGCGCCGCCGGATCCAACAAAGTCGGGCGTCGCCGAAGTGGAGGCGGCGACGTGCGAGATTAATCTCGGCATGGGCTCCCCAGTCGCCAAAGGCTTTTTCTACTGCCTCGATAGCTTCTGTTATCGTGAGCAGGCCTTCGACTTCCTCCGGTCTTAGGATCAACATAGAAGTTTTCTCCGTGGTCAAGGTGACGGCATGAAGCCCTTGTCCATCCACTCACTCAGGTCCGCGCCAAACCATTCGCTCGGCAGCTCTCTGCCCAACCCGTTCTTCTTGCACGCTTCGTAAATCAACGCGCCCACGGCGGCAAACTGAATACCTACACCGCTGTTACTCTTGTAATAGACAATTTGTTGGTCACTTTTTCTTCCCGGATGGTTGCCGATCAGCACTTGTCCCAACTCGCAGACTTTGTCCCAGTCGAATTTTCCTTGATCGATCAAATCCAAGAGCTCGCGCTGCTGGTTTGTAATCGCGGTTTCTTTGCTATTGAGCACGATAAAGTCGCTGCGAAGCATGGTTCCGTCATCCGCTTCGGTGCGCCGGTGCACTCCGTCCGTATTGGCGATCGTCGTCACCAATTGTCCCGGCTCGAGCCAGTTGCCGTCGAACACCGGCTGGCTGGAGTTGGTGGCGCACATGACGACGTCCGACCCTTTGACCACGGCCTCGGGGCTGCTCACCGGCTGTACTTCGACGTTTAACAATTCCGTCATTTCCTCAGCGAAGCGGTCTCGATGCTCCTTGGTAATGCTATAAACTTTCACCCTTTCGATCTCGCGCACCGCGCAGATCGCTTCCAGATTCGTGCGCGCTTCATTTCCCGAGCCAAAAATGCCGACGATCTTCGAAGTTTTTTTGGCTAGCGCACGATGAGCAATTCCGGTGGTGGCGCCAACGCGAACCGCCGATAGACTGAAATCGTGAACTAGCGTCAGCGGCTCGCCGGTCTGCAAGCTGAACAGCAATACGAATCCCCAGCTGCGCTTCAAGGGCGACGGGAAATCCATCCGTTTTGATCCTGCCACGACACGTTCTTGCACGATGGTCGAGTCGTAACGCAGCGCCGCTACGCCCGAGCTCGGCACCGCTCCGGGAATGATGTTCGCCATATAGCCGGGTTTGTCTAAGTCAGGCGGCACTTTGTAACGCGTCCGCGGTCTATTCACCGCGATTCCCCTCGCCTCTTCCGCGAACGCGCGTTCCATCGCATCGATACAATCGCGCATCTTCAAGACCTGACGAACTTCCGGGTCACTTATCAGCAGCATAAAAGTACCCTTGCGGGACATTCCTCATGTATTCAGTTCCACCGACAAAAATACCGCCACGATCAGAGCCCAAGACAGCTTCGCAACCGCCTCCCCTACGACCTTTACAGGGTTTATGATACCGGCTATACCAATCTAAAAATTGAACTGTCAATGATCATGATCTTTCTAACCAACGAACATATCCAGCAGGTGCTCGACATGAAAACCTCCATCGAGGCGATGGAAGACGCCTACCGGGAGCTGAACGAGCAGCGCGCGGGTTACCGGCCGCGCATCGATTTTTACGTGCCGCAGGAGCCGCACTATTATCGATGGGGCACCATGGAAGGCGCGTCGCGCAAGCTCGGCGTTTTTGCGATTCGCATGAAATCGGACATGCTCGCATGGGAAAACCAGGAAGGCTTCATGGTCGAAGATAAATTTTGCATGGAGCGTGGCCGATACTGCGGCTTGATTTTCTTGCTCAGCACGCGAAACGCCGAACCGCTGGCGCTGATGAACGATGGCTATCTGCAGCATATGCGGGTCGGAGCTTGCGCCGGACTCGGAACCAAGTATTTGGCGCGAAAGAATGCCAAAGTACTCGCGATGATCGGCTCCGGCGGCATGGCGCGAAGCTACGCCGAAGCGATCAAACATGTCCGCCCAATTGAAGTCATGCGCGTCTTCAGCCCGACCAAAGCAAACCGCGAAGCCTACGCCGCAGAGATGACGGAAAAGTTAGATATCGAAGTGATCGCCATGGACTCGCCGGAAAAAGCGCTCAAGGGTGCCGACATTGTATCACTGACGACAGACTCTCTGGTTCCGGTGATCAAAGCCGAATGGCTAGAACCCGGCATGCACATCAACAACGTGCGCAACAACGAAACCGGCTCCGACGTGCTCGCGCGCGCTGACATTCGATCCCGCCTCGGCACCTCCACGCTATTCGCCGATCGTAGCGCGCCCGAAGTCGTCACCGGTAGCGATGGCATGTTCGGCTTCATTGCCGGCAATGCCGACGAAAAGAAGAAAATCCCGTCTTCGGCGCATTCCGAGCTCGATAATCC
>DASXSW010000456.1:0-3324 GCA_036505755.1 Binatia bacterium
CGTGTTGCGAAAGTTTGGCGAGAAAACTTTGAATTCTTGGCGCTGGGCGCAGACGACGTAGGTTTTCGTGCTCGGGTGTTTGATGTAGATCACTTTGCTGCTGAACCGATGCACTTCCAAGTCCAGCACCTTCGTGTAGAAATCCCGGCTCGCATCCATGTCAGTTGCGACCAGCGTTCCATGGGTAAATCCCTGCGGCACGTAACCGCGCCCCGGAAAGCGTTCTTCGGGATAGACAGCCTCCCAATGGGGTTTTTTCACGCCGCCGAATTTCTGCGCCGCCGCTTCTTTGCGCGAAAAGTCCTCGTAACATTCGATTTCCCAACCGTTGGTTCCGGGTTCAACGAAGTAGCAGGAGTACGATCCATGACTCCACGCCGGTTTGCCGATGGCGCCGAGCTTGTACCGATCCTTGTGCGCCTTCAGATATTCGTACGCTTTGTCGACTTCCTCGGTGGTCATGACCCGCACGCCCCAGTGGTTGTGCATGGGTTTGGCAGGCGCGTCGGGGCCTGCGTCGTGGAGCACGAGCAGCCAGTGGCTATTGGGATGCTTTAACGTTACTTCGCCGGGTTTCTCGGAAATCCTCTCAAACGCCAATAAGTCGGTCATCACGGCCATTGATTCTTGCAAATTGCGGCATTCCATGTGGGTGGCAGATAACGCGATAGGTTTAACCATCACTGTCCCTCTCGAGTGGAAATGGGCTTCTCACGATGCGGCGTTTAGTCTCCACGCATTGCGAGAAAATTTACAGCGGCGGCGCGGGGGTGTCAAACTGACTCACTCGCAGGTAGCGGTTCAGTTTGGGAAAGAACTCTCACTTTGTTCGAGATGACACATGGCTCATGTAGTTGTCATTCCGAGCAAAGCGAGGAATCTTTCTCGATCTTAAGAGTCATGGTGGATTGAAAATGAACCACTACCCACCCGCAGCTCGCCGGCGAGCTTTATTCCATGAGCCTCACATCCGTCTTGACACAAACAAGCCTTTTCCTTAGATTCGCCCAGCTTTCCGACTATAAGAGGGAGTGTGCGATCAAGCAGAGCTGCGTGGCACAGAGTTCCGCGTTAGTAACCCTTATGCTCTTCACATCTGCTCAAGAGTGTTTCCTCGAAACATTGATAGATCCTGAATTTCTCGCCGACGCGCAGAAAGCAAATTGGATATCTGAAACTGATTCTCCAGGCGACGCTCAAACCACATCCGGAATTTCCCAAATTGGCGATGGCGCTCAACTACGCCAAAACAGAAGAAGCGAAACGGCTGATCTCGACGGTCGCCCGCGTGCACGGTCCGACCGTGCGACCTTACGTCCCGCCGCCGAATACGCCGAAAGATCGGGTACAGATCATGCGCAAAGCGTTCATGGACACGATGAAGGATCCCGAATTTCTCGCCGAGGCGAAAAAGGCAAATCTCGACATCAATCCCGATGACGGCGCTACGTTGGATCAAAACGTCAAGAAAATTTTGAAACTGGAGCCGGCGCTGGTGTCCAAGCTGAAAGAAATCTTGAAGTAGACGAGCTTGCTGATCGAGAAATCTCCGTTAGAGGATGGCTTCGATCGCAGTCGGGCTGAGAGGTCACATGAAGACATTGGATAATATCGGTCGTATAGCTCTCATCGCTATTAGCCTGCTTTTCGGTGCCGGCAGCGCCGAGACGTTCGCCCAAGACAGTTCTTACCAGGGAAAAACAATTCGCATAATCGTCGGTCTTGCGGCTGGCGGGGGCTACGATGTCTATGCCCGCGCCATTGCCCGCCATATGGGCAAACACATTCCCGGTAATCCCGCCATCGCCGTGGAAAATATGACCGGCGCTGGCAGTCTCGTGGCCGCCAATTATCTTTTCAAAGTGGCGAAGCCCGATGGTTTGGTTATCAGCCACTTTATCGGCGGGCTATTCCTCCACCAGCTGCTCGGCAAACCGGGCATCGAGTTCGATGCGCCCAAATTCGAGTTTATCGGCACTCCGATGCAGGACAATTTTGTTCTCGGCGTCGCGAAATCCACCGGCGTCACAGACGTCGAAAAATGGCTGGCTTCCAAGCAAGTCGTGAAGTTTGGCGGAATCGCGAGCGGCACGGGAAGCGACGACGTGCCCAATATCCTCAAAGCAACCATCGGCCTGCCGCTTCAATTGGTAAGCGGCTACAAGGGAACTTCCGAAATCCGTCTCGCCTTCAACGGTGGTGAAGTTTCTGGAGTCAGTATTTCATGGGAGTCCGCCAAATCGACTTGGCGCAAGGAAGTGGAGAGTGGCGACATGGTGATTGTCCTCCAGGGTAACACCAAGTCACATCCGGAGCTGACCAAGGTGCCGGTATCCCTCAATTTCGCGAAGACCGACGAAGCCAAGAAATTGATGCAGATCGTCTTACAAGCCCACGGTCCGACGGTGCGGCCGTTCGTTTTACCTCCTCGCACGCCCAAGGACCGAGTGCAGATTTTGCGCAAGGCGTTCATCGACACGATGAAAGATCCGGAGTTTTTGGCCGAGACCAAGAAGGCGAATCTAGATATCAATCCCACCGATGGCGCGACGCTGGAACAAAACGTTCAGGAGATTATGAAGCTCGAACCGACCCTGGTCGCCAAGCTTAAAGAAATTCTCAAGTAGCTCAATTCACCTCGAATACGTGCGCTCAAAACTTACCTTGTTTTGTTGAAGATCTCGTCAAAGCGCGCGACGGTTTCGTTGTAGCTCTCGATCATCCCTTCGGGTTTCGCTGGGTAGAGATTCAGGCCCTTCGTAAGACTTGGCGGATCCGGGAAAACATCCGGCCGCGCGGGGACCCGGCGTTGGGCGCGGAGCAATCCCTGTCCTTCCTTCGACAGCGCAAAGTCCATGAACAGTCTGGCCGCGTTCGGGTGTGGCGCCTTGTCGGGAATCGAGATCGCGTTGATCGCCGTGATCGTCGGACCTTTGAAGCGCACCCAATCAATCGGCGCGCCGCTTGCCTTCATCCGCTCGACCCGGTTGGAGTATACGACGGTCGCTATCGCTGTCTCGCCGGCCGCCACCAGTTGAGCCAGGAGCGTGTGACCTTTGCGCATTTGCAGATTTTGGCCGGCGAACTTTTTCATGAAGTCGAGTCCCTTATCTCGTCCCATGATCTGCAGCACGTTGTAAAACCACTGATACTCCTCTGTCTCCAAACTTATGAGCCCCTTCCACTTCGGGTTCAGCAGATCTTCGTAGCGCGTGGGAATGTCTTTGGGCGCAACTTGACGGGTGTTGTAGCCGATCACGTACGGTATCTGGTAAAACGCCGTCCAGTGTCCCTGCGGGTCTTTGAAACCATCCGGATAAGCGG
>DASXSW010000457.1:0-4028 GCA_036505755.1 Binatia bacterium
GGCGGACAGATCGCTTTTCCGGGCGGCAAGAGAGATCCGGAAGACGAGACGATGCTCGATACGGCACTTCGCGAAGTTCGCGAGGAACTCGGGCTGATCGTCGAGCGAAACGATGTGCTCGCTGAATTGCCAATGGAGCAAACTCGAACGACGAGCTATCGGGTGTTTCCATATCTAGCGCGCATCAACGTGCCGAATCAGTGGCGGATCGCGGAACGCGAGATCGCTGAAATACTCGATATAAAACTCCGCGAGCTTACTGGGCCGGATGCGCACGATAAGATGATCGGCCGCTTTCCGAATTGGCACAAGGCGGAGCAGGTTTCATTTTACCACGTTGGTGCGCACCGGCTTTGGGGGTTGTCGTATCGGATCTTGCAGCCGGTGATACCCCGGCTCATCGCGGGGGAGTGGGATGTGTAATGTCGAACCAAAAACAGCACCGAGTTGACCATTGTCTCAAAACTTCACAAAGATCTCTTTAGCCTCATCGCCCGTTAACTGCTTGATCGTCGAGATCCGATCGCTGAATTCCTTCAACGTGCCCAACGAAGCGGGGCCCATATCGATCAAGATCGAGAAGAGGGAGAAGCCGAGTTTTTCTTTCTGCTCGCGAAACGCTTCGGCCCATTCCGGGTCGACTTGGCATTCGCCGTCGGTGATAAAAATGATATCGCCCTTCTTGAAACGCGACTGGCGCAGACAGTCCAGTGCGGCATCGAGCGGTTTCTGAAAATCAGTGCCGCCGCCGGGAAAATATTCGGCCAAATCCATGATGGTCTTGGTCTCGACTTCATAGCGGTCTCGTGGGTTCATATCGAGGACTTGAAGCGGTGTTTCCGCTGACGAAAAACAGATCGAACGGAATAACCGGCGTTGTTTGCGGGCGATTTCCAACAAAGTTAAGGTCACGGCTTTCGACCAGATCTCTTTGTCACCGGACATCGACGAGCTGCCGTCGAGGCACACGATCATCGGGCCTTTGCCTTTTTCTTCGACGCCGCGGAGCGAATATTGAATCAGCTCCTGATCGAGAAAACGGCGGTAGAAATCTCTTCGTAAAACCGGATGATGTAAACTCAGTAGCTCGTGGGGCAGTAGGCGATGCAAGGCGTCGCCTTGCTCGACTTCAAGTAATTCTTCACTGGAGCGTTCGAATACTTTCTTGCGCAGCGCTTGGGCGTGGAATTTCATGCGACCGACCATGCGCGCGAGCTTCTTGAGCTTCTCGTTGCCGGCGAGTCGGCGACCCAGCTCGAGCTTTTGGCCGGGGGGTGTGCGCTCGCCGGTGCCGATCGTGTTGCCCCAAGTTTCGGCTTCTTCCGTGGCGTCTTCGAGCTCCTGAGCGACCTTAATGGTTTCTGCTTGGAGGCGGTTGGTTGCTTGAGATTCGATCTGTTTGAGATCTTCCTTGAGTTGCTGGGTTTTGTGGCGTAGCAAGGCTTCGGCGCCTTGGACTTCGCCGCTCATACGTTCTCTGGCCTTTTGTAATGCCTTTTTACCTTCCTCGGACATTTGACCTTGTGGAATCGTGTCGGCGTTTTCGTACTCTTCGATCTTTTCGCCGACCAACTCCTCTTGTTTTTGAATGTCCCAGAGATCGCGCAAGTCTCGACGCGTGAGAAATTTCTCCTCGCGTACCAACGCCAGCAGTCTTTCACCGAGTATTAGAGTCGACAGCCCGGCGTGGGCTTCGTTCAACAAGGTTTGTTCGCGCAAGAAATCATATTGGGCGCCTTGGTGGATTGCGCGTAAAAACTTCTCGTTCAGCAGTGCGCTAGGTAAAACCGCCGCTTCGGCTTGGTAATTGATGTTGTACTTGAATAGGAGACAGAAAATGTCCTGCAGCAAGGAGCCGAAGTGGGGTAGCAGCGCGGTTCCTTTCTCTTCCACTTCACGTAGGGATGGCGACTCAGAACGGAGATGGCCCCAGACGCGCCGATCGTAGGCGTCGTGTTCAATCCAAAAAGTGTTTTTGGGCAGAGGCTGAAAAAGCCTTTTGACCGGCGCTTTCTTCGTGCTCTTGGGCGGCATCAGAACTGCTCCAGCATCTCTTTCTGCAGGTGCTCGATCTCGTTACGCACGGTGTGGACCCGATCCAACGGGCGGCCGAGGCGCTTGGCCTTCTCCATTATTTGGTCGACCTTGGAAATAATGTTTCTCAGTTTCGTGTGAAGCTCGATCAAGGCGCGGGCACGCTCATCGCTGCTCCTGCCCGGCTGGAGGGCCGAGTCGCGAATCTCGCGGGATTCGTAAAGCAGCTCGGTGATCTCCTCTTCGTAGCCCAGCAGTAACTCGCGGATAGTGTTTCGTACCTGTTCGTGCTCCGCCGGGTCGCGCCACAGGACATGTTCCAAAAAAAATAGATTTTTTTCTTGGACTTCTTTATCTCCTACGAGAAAAGTATGGGCTTGGAGCAAAGCCAGCGACTGCCGGTAGCGCCGATCGGAAGCCTGAATATTTTTCTTGTTGAGCTCGCGGCGAATATCGGCGATGCCGCGATACACATGAGAAGGGATGGGAACGTTGCGCACCTGTTTTTGCAGTTCGTTTAATTCCACCAACGTCATGCAGGTACGTGAAGGCTGGGCCTGCGATTCGAGCATTCTCAAGAAGCGAAAGTCTTCGGTGATGTAGTTGACGACAAAGCGCACCAGAAAGCGATCGTAAAGCGCCGTCAGCTCTTCTTCTTCCGGCAGTTCGTTGCTGGCGCCGAACAATGTTAACAGGGGCACCCGTGTGACGGCTTTGCCGTTGTGAAACAGCCGTTCATTAATCAAAGTAAGAATCGCATTTAAAATAGATGAGTTGGCCTTGAATATCTCATCTAAAAAGGCAATGTGAGCTTCCGGCAATTTGTCAGCAGTGACGCGGCGATAGTCGTCCTGCTCCAATGCCTTGAGGCTGACCGCGCCAAAAATTTCTTCCGGCGTGGTAAAACGGGTGAGCAGCCACTGAAAATAATCGGCCCCTTCGATGCGCCGGCAGAGCTCGTCGGCCAGCATCGACTTCGCCGTCCCCGGAGGTCCGATGATGAGTAGGTGATGCGAAGAAAGCAGAGCCGCAAGCGCGCCGTCGATCAAATCGCTGCGCTCCAGGAACATTTGTTTGAGCTCTTCGCGAATATTTTTGAGCTTTTCTTGCGAGGTCATGATTGTATTTCCAGTTTAAAGTACCAAAGCACCACGCCATAGACAAACAATGGACATCCATGGCCCATTTCGATAATGAGGAAAGTCATTCCGTTCGAGGAGGGCTTAGCCATGCGGCAAAATAGCTTTGTAGTGGTAATATCTGCGGTATTAACAATCGTTTCATTCCGTTTGGTTCTCGCCCAAGACGCCAAATTGATCGAGGCGGCCAAAAAGGACGGCGGCAAGGTCGTCGTGTACGGATCCATCGAGAACGACACGATGGATCTCGTTGCCGCTGCGTTCAAGAAGAAAACGGGCTTGGATGTAGATTATTGGCGCGCCGCGTCTAACAAAGTGATTGACAGGGTTGCCGGAGAATCGCGCGCCGGAAAACCGCTTTTCGATGTCGTGCTGACGACCGAGTCGACGATGAAGTTGATCCAACTTGACGGCTTTTTGGCCAAGTATGATTCGCATTCCGCGCGAGCGTTTCCCAAAGAGGTCATCGATCCCAATCTCGGGCCAAGCTACCGCAGCACCGTCATCGGCGTTGTATATCATGCGGGAATCATCAAACCGCCGGAGGCGCCAAAGTCTCTGGAGGATCTCGTCAAACCGCAGTACAAGGGAAAGGTCGTTGTTCCCGATCCTAGCCAACACACGACTACGGCGCAATGGCTCGCCAGCCTGCATAGGATCATGGGCAAGGAAAAAGCGGACAAGTTTATTCGCGATTTAGCGGCAACCAAACCGCTCTTGGTGGAGTCGCTGACTCCGGCCGGTGAACGCATTACCACCGGCGAGACTCCCATTGGCATCGCGTTCTTGAAGAACGTGGTTTTCTACGGCAAGAAGGGCATACCGCTGGATTACGTCAGGCTCGGCAAGTTCATG
>DASXSW010000458.1:0-13649 GCA_036505755.1 Binatia bacterium
ATCAATGGTGACAGCACCGAAATGTCAATACGAATCTGCGCGAGCTCGTCAGCACATACCCGCCTTACTCGTCGGTCACGTGTCGCGGCCGCTTCTGTCATCTCAGTCACTGTCTCACGCAACGACCCCGACGGCGTGCAGGTACCGATACAACCGCGGAGCTCGTTTTGATTGAAAAGAGTTACGAAAGCGCCATAGTTGACGTTTTCCAGGTAAGGATCATCGCTGCCGACGTTTGGATAAGGACACCGACGTATGACGGCTTCAAGCGTTTGCCTGGCAATTTCGATCAGCCGTTTCTGCGATGCGGCCGGGATATGAACATCGGCCATAATGAGTTCTAAACCCGGCCGAACTTTATCGCCCTCAATCGGGGATTACAAGAATCAAAAGACCGGCTATGTCATTCAAGAAGAGCAGTGCCTACAGGTACCGTAGAAGGCGAGCTGATGAGAAGTAATCTTGAATCCCGCGTGGGGAAGTCTAGCTGGTCTAATCTCGTTCTCCGTGTCGACCAGAACATCGAATACCCGGCCGCACTTTTCACAGATGAAATGCTGGTGGCGCTTAACGAGCGGATCGAAATGTTGCGCGCGCCCCAGCATCAACACCTGGAGCTTTTCGTCAGCGACCAATTTTTGCAGATTGCGATAAACGGTTCCAAGGCTCACGTTGGGCAAACGTTCGCGCACTTTATCGTAAACCTGGTCCGCAGTCGGATGGGAATTATCGCCTTTAATCGCATCCCAGACAACTTGCAGCTGCTTTGTATTTCTTGGCTTCTTAGCCACCTTAGACATGGTTATGGCGTTAAATCCTCCACCAAAAATTGTTGAGTGTCAGGTTCAATGGGCGCACTCGCCTTGTAATTCGGATGATCGATGACCAGCTCCGCCTTTTCGCCTTTGACAAATGCCTGAAGCGTCGCTTCAGAAAACGGAAATTTCACGTACTGCACCGCGCTGATTTTGTCTTCCTTGCTGTGGCCCTCTTCAAAGCGCGCATGGATGGAACGGTTTCCCACCTTAAGGTAAACCGCCTCGTCGATGCCTAAAAATTTCAGCAACTCTTCGCGGAGATGGGTCTGGTCCTCGATCTCTAAAAAGAGCGTGGCGCTCAGTTCCCCGGTCGCCGGGATGAGCTCATTGTAGACCTCAATTTCCTCCCGAATCTTATCCAGGTCGGAGATTTTTTCCGCCCGCATCATCTCTTGGATTTGGAAGATGACCGTGTCTCGGTTCTCAAAGACCAAAGTTACCTTGTCTCCCACAGAAACACGTCTGCGCCGTTTAAGCTCGATAATGCGCTGCCGCGACTTCTCGCGCACTTTTTCATAGGCGGCGTTGCCGACGATATCCTCTAATGCAACCTTGTTCATAAATTGCCGTCTTCCGCTAAACCGTAAGCCGGCTCGAGAACCTGCACCGGGTGGAGCGGTTTCTTTCGGGTCCCCTGCTGAATTCGCAGCGCTTGAGTTCGCTTTCGACGTCCCACCGGTCCCAAAATGCTTTGCTTTCCGTATCAAGACTCATGATGAGATCCAGATCAATCAGCTTGCGGCGTCGGCTGGCTCTCTCCCGGCAATCTTCTCCAAACCTTTGGAGAATCGGCCGGCATGAGATTTTTCGGCTTTGGCCAGAGTTTCGAACCACTCTGCCAATTCCGCGTATCCCTCATCGCGCGCTGTCTTGGCGAACCCGGGATACATCTCGGTATATTCGTAAGTCTCACCCTCAACAGCAGACTTGAGATTCTTCTCGGTGCTGCCGATGGGAACATCGGTGACGGGGTCGCCGACTTCTTTCAAAAAATCTAGGTGGCCGAAGGCATGTCCCGTCTCAGCTTCGGAGGTGTCTCGGAACAAACCTCCGACGTCCGGATAGCCTTCGATATCTGCCACCCTTGCGAAATAGAGATAACGCCGGTTAGCCTGGGATTCGCCCGCGAAGGCGTTCTTCAGGTTGCCATGGCTCTTCGAGCCTTTTAAACTTTTTGCCATAAGTCCTCCTTCTTATGTTTATCAGTAATGATTACTATTAATTATAACTGCACCTGGATGTCAAGCGCGCCATTGCTTTTTTTGATGCAGAATATTTGATATTTTCTCGTTAAGTTCCCTTTTCTGACGCGTGTGAGAAAATCTGTTACAACCTCAACCAAGCGCTCTTTAGCGAACGGCCGCGGAACAATCAACCCATGAGCTGCGAATGCGGCTGATACTGACCTCGAAGCCTTCGCGCGCAGCGTCCAAGTATACTTTCCGAAGGCAAAAAACTAGAGGGAACCGGACATGATTTCCATCGATGAATTTCGTAAAATTGAGCTCAGAGTCGCGACGATCAGATCTGCGGAACCGCATCCCAACGCGGACAAATTGATGGTTTTGCAAATCGACCTTGGCTCCGAGCAGCGGCAAATTTGCGCAGGGATCAGAAGTCATTACACGGTGGAAGAACTGGTGGGCAGGCAGATCGTCGTCGTTGCAAACCTGGAAACGGCGAAATTACGCGGGTTAGACAGTCAAGGAATGCTTCTGGCGGCGTCTGACGAAGGACACGTCATCATTCTGACGCCGGAAAAGTTGGTGCAAGCAGGTTCAAAAGTGTCATGATAAGCTTGTTGCGAATTTCTTGGGACTGACACATGGCCGAAATTCCACGAGGCCGCCCGACACTTTGTTTCATCGATCACGAAGCCCTGCGCTGGAATTTGCGTCAAATCCGATCCAAGGTTGGCGCCGCAGTCAAAATTCTTTCCATGGTGAAAGCCAACGGCTACGGTCATGGCGCCGTGGCCGTTTCACAAACTCTCGGGTCTGTTGGCGGAGATGCTTTCGGTGTGGCAACCTTGGAGGAAGGCGCTGAACTCAGGAAGGCGGGGATTCACGAACCTATCCTCGTCTTGGCCGGCGCGTATGTAGAACAACTCGAACAATTTCTCACGCACGATTTAACTCCGGTGATCCATGAAATCGACGGCGCTCGAGCCCTCGAAGCTGCGGCGCAGCGCCGCGGCAAAAGAGTAAGCGTCCACCTAAAGATCGACAGTGGCATGGGCCGCTTAGGGGTTCTCGCTACTGAGCCCGAATCGTGGATACCGGAGCTCAAAAAGTTCACGGCGCTTGATCTCGAAGGTGTTTTTTCCCATTTCTCGCACGCCGAGAGTGTCGAAGGCGATTACACGCGACAACAGCTCGACATGTTCGAGCGCATGATTCAACTTTTGCGCGCCGAAGGCTTGGCGCCGCGTTTGGTTCACTTCGCCAATAGTGCGGCGACGATTACGCTACCCGCGGCCTACTTCGATATGGTTCGGCCGGGCATCATGCTGTACGGCGTCTACCCTTCGCCGGCCATGGCGAGTCACATCACACTGAAACCGGTTCTCTCATGGAAAACAAAAATTCTCCAACTTAAAAAGGTGCCGACGGGCACCAGCATCAGCTACGGCCAGACTTTCATTACCAACCGGGAGAGTATGATCGCGACGCTTCCCATCGGCTACGCCGACGGTTATCAACGGCTCCTGTCCAATCGCGGCGAAGTTCTGGTCGGCGGTCGACGCGCTCCAGTGGTTGGAAGAGTCTGCATGGATTTGACTATGATCGATGTTACCGATATACGAAATGTTCAGCAGGGAGATGAGGTTGTTCTCCTCGGTCGTCAAGGCGACGCAGAAATCTCTGCCGACGAGATGGCCGTCTGGGCAAACACCATCTCGTACGAGATTCTCACCTCCATCGGCGCTCGAGTTCCCCGAATTCATTACAATCTCTAGGAGGATTACCGGCAGTGGGCAGGATTGAGCGAGCCCTGATCAGCGTTTCTGACAAGAAAGGCATCGTCGATTTTTCTCGGAATCTCTCGGTGTTAGGCATTGAGGTCGTTTCCACCGGCGGCACCGCGGCTTTGCTGCGCGACAATAAGATACCGGTGAAGGACGTTTCGCAGCTCACCGGTTTTCCCGAAATGATGGATGGCCGTGTTAAAACGCTTCATCCGAAAATCCACGGCGGAATCCTTGCGCAACGCGATAATCCCGAACATGTCGCCAAGATGAAAGAGCACGGTATCGTGCCGATCGATCTCGTCGTCGTCAATCTCTATCCGTTCGAGGCAACGGTCGCGCGCGGCGCGACCTTCGAGGAAATCGTTGAAAATATCGATATCGGCGGACCGAGCATGGTTCGTGCCGCGGCAAAGAATCATGAACATGTCGGCGTCGTCGTCGATCCCGAAGATTACGATCCGATTCTTGCTGAATTGAAGGAGAACGGTCGCTCGCTCTCGGCGGCAACACGCTTTCGACTTTTCACCAAGGCTTTTCAGCATACATCGCGCTACGACGACGCCATCTCGAACTATTTTTCTTCTCTCGATGAACAAAAGAAACCGCAGCGCTGGGGGCAAACGGTGAATATTCAAGTCTCAAAGATTCAAGACATGCGTTACGGCGAAAACCCGCATCAAAGCGCCGCGTTTTACGGAACCAAAGGCGACACCGGCCCGTCGATCGCAGGCGCGAAACAATTTCAGGGTAAGGAGTTATCCTTCAACAACATCTTAGACGCCGATGCGGCGCTCAGTACCGTGCTGGAATTCTCTGACATCGCCACTGTGGCGATCAAGCACAACAATCCGTGTGGCGTCGCGCTGTCGAAGAAGTCCCTTGCGGATTCCTTCCGCAAAGCCAAAGCTTGCGATCCAGTGTCAATTTTTGGCGGCGTCATCGCTTTTAATCGCCCGGTGGATGAGGAAACGGCAAAAGAGCTCAAAGAAATTTTCCTTGAAATCGTCATTGCTCCAAGCTTTACGCCGGAAGCGAAAGCCGTGCTTTCCTCCGCAAAAAGGCTGCTCAACATCCGCTTACTCGAACTTGACATGAGCCAACCTCAAAGCGGCGGCTACGACCTACGCCGTGTGCGAGGTGGCATGTTAATCCAAGACTGGGACGTTGGAACAGTGGACGTGCGCGAATGCAAAGTCGTCACGGAAAGAAGACCGACGGAAGAAGAGTATCGAGCTCTCGATTTTGCCTGGCGAGTTTGCCGCCACGTAAAATCCAATACCATCGTCTTCGCTTCACCAGATCAAGTTTTAGGAGTAGGCGCGGGCCAAATGAGCCGCATCGATTCGACGAAAATCGCGGTCATGCGCGCAGCCACCCATGGTTTGGATCTCAACGGCTCGGCAGTGGCATCCGACGCCTTCTATCCGTTCCGAGATGGCCTCGACGAAGCGGCCAACGCCGGTGCCAAGTCAATCATTCAACCCGGCGGATCGATTAAAGACGATGAAGTCATCGCGGCGGCAAACGAACATGGCATCGCAATGATCTTCACCGGCATGAGACACTTTAGACATTAGCCGAGGATAGAGGATTGAGAATCGAAAATCGCAATCCTCTATCTTCCATCATCGACACTCGTCGTCAGCGTTTCCAGAAGTAATGAAGGTTCTAGTCATCGGCAACGGCGGGCGCGAGCACGCGCTGGTCTGGAAGATCAGTCAGAGTGCGAGCAAGCCGAAGATATACTGCGCGCCCGGAAACACGGCGGTCGGCGAGCTTGCCGCGCCGGTGGCGATCCAACCGGAGCAAATCGAAAAGCTCGCCGATTTCGCAAGCAATGAAAAAATCGATCTCACTGTCGTCGGGCCGGAACTGCCGCTGACACTCGGTATCGCTGATCTTTTCGAATCACGCGGTTTAAGAATCTTCGGGCCTAACAAAGCGGCCGCTGAGCTTGAAGGCAGCAAGGCCTTCGCCAAAGAGATGCTTAAGAAAAACAATATCCCGACGGCTGCCTTCGGCACATTCACCGACGCGGCCGCGGCCAAACGGTATCTTTCACGACAAAAACCGCCTTACGTGATCAAAGCCGATGGCCTAGCCGGCGGCAAGGGCGTTCTCATTTGCTCCAGCACCCGGGAAGCGGAACTCGCCATAGATGATATTCTGGTGCGCAAAGCCTTCGGCCTGGCCGGCGAGAAAGTCGTCATTGAAGAGTTTTTGGACGGCGAGGAAGCATCCTTTATGGTGTTGACGGACGGCAAGCATATTTTGCCTCTGGCCTCGTCCCAAGATCACAAACGTGTTTTTGATAACGACCAGGGGCCGAATACCGGCGGTATGGGCGCCTATTCGCCAGCGCCGATAGTGACCGAAGCAATTCATGCGCGCATCCTAAGAGAAATTCTGGCTCCGCTAATGGCCGGATTGAAGAAAAGAGAAATTCGCTACCGCGGCGTGATCTACGTCGGGTTGATGATCACGAAAGAGGGTCCGAAGGTTTTGGAATTCAATGCGCGCTTCGGCGACCCCGAGTGCCAGCCGATCATGATGCGACTAAAGAGTGATCTCATTCCGTTGCTCGAAGCGACCATCGACGGCAAATTGAATGACATTCAACCGGAATGGTATGACGAAGCCGCTGTCTGCGTGGTCTTATGCGCCGCAGGCTATCCGGGTTCCTACGACAAGGGCAAAGAGATTCATGGGCTGGACAAATTGAGGAACTGGCAAGGGGGCTTTGTCTTTCATTCCGGCACCGTTAAACAAAATGGCCGTTGGTCAACGTCCGGAGGGCGCGTGCTCGGAGTGACGGCTCGCGGGCCCTCGATTACCGCGGCCGTGGAAGAGGCATATCGCGCGGTCGGGGAAATTTCCTGGGAGGGCATGCATTACCGTAAAGACATTGCTTATAGAGCATTGACCAATCTCTAGTGTCTCGCGTCTTTAGTTTTCCGCGCTCGACGCGATACTTTAAACTGAGCGCCCCCGGAGGAATTGAACGTGACTAAAATCCAACCCAAAGTTGGCATTTTGATGGGCAGCGACTCTGATCTCGAAGTCATGCGCGAAGCTGAGAAGCGGCTCGATTCCTTCGCCATCGCCTACGAGACGCGCATCCTGTCGGCGCACCGCACGCCTGAAAAAGCCGCCGAGTATGCAGCCACCGCACAGCAACGCGGCTTGGAAGTGATTATCTGTGGCGCCGGCGCGGCGGCGCACTTGGCCGGCGCGATTGCCGCGAACACGACGCTTCCTGTCATCGGCGTTCCCATCGATTCATCGAGTCTCAAAGGATTGGATGCTCTTCTCGCCACGGTTCAAATGCCCGCGGGCATTCCGGTCGCTACGATGGCCATCGGCAAAGCGGGAGCTGCCAACGCGGGAATATTCGCCGCGCAGATTATCGCGCGCAAGGATGCCGAGGTCTCCGTGAAGTTGGCGCAGTCTAAAAAGGAGATGGCCGCGGGTGTCGAAGAACGAGACCGCAAGCTCCAAAGTGAGAGAAACAAGAGTTGAGAATTTCACCGCGGCGGTTGCAGCCCTGCAACGTGGCGAGGTAATCCTCTATCCAACCGAAACTCTTTACGGCTTGGGCGCCGACGCGCTCAATTGCGCCGCAGTTGAAAAAGTCTTTCAACTCAAAGGCCGCGATCCCAACAATCCGATCCCCGTGCTCGTCGCCGAGCGCAATATGCTGAACGCTTTGGTCACCGAAGTCTCACCTCTCGCCGAGAAATTAATCGCGCGCTTCTGGCCGGGTCCTTTAACGATCGTTCTCCCGGCGCGCAACGATATCCCCGCGCCGCTCGTGAGTTCCACCGGCGGCGTCGGCGTGCGGATTTCCAGCCAAATAATCGCCACCGAGCTCGTTAGAACGCTTGGGCGACCTTTAACGGCAACCAGCGCCAATCCGTCGGGAAAGGCGCCGGCTCGAACCATGCGGAAAGCAAAAAGCTACTTCGCCAATGCGATAGAAATCTTTATCGATGCCGGAGAACTGACTTCGAGAACCGGTTCGACCGTGATCGAATTTCACGGCGAGAAAATCAAAATCATTCGCGACGGCGACATCAAACAAGCCGAGCTGCAAGCAATTGTCGGGGAGGACGTTATATGAAGCGACGTACAGCAATTTTACTTGTGCTCGCCGTTGCTTTTTTGACGGCTTACGGTTGCGACTCGAAGACCGAGTCCGTAACCAAGGGAAGACAAGCCGTCAAAGAGGTGGTCACTCAGCCGTTTAATACGCTTGAGAGCGCAAAAGAATCGCTCAATAAGAGCGAGGACAAGACAAAAGGGGCAATTGAAGAATTTGACAAGGAAAGCAAACAACCTTGAAGCCATCTCTCAAACGCAAGTGTCCCAATCACGGACGAGAATTTGATTTCACGATCCGTTCGATTTCTCTGCCGTCTTCACCGTCGTAATAATTGACGTTCTTATCCCGCACGTAGAGCGCGCGAAATCCTACCTTCGCCCCCACTGCCGCGGTGGCATAAGCGCCGACTTTGTTCGAATCGGGATACTCCGAGAGGTCGGGATATTCCATGGTGCTGACGACGAGATACTGAAGTTCGGCGGCGCCGGTATTAATCAGCTGATGGGGATAATCCGAACCCGGCGGACAAGCGACAACGATCCCGGCCGAAACAGCAATCTCCTCCTTACCGAATCTCAATATACCTTCACCGCCGATGATGTAAATCATCTCCTCATTCCCGGTATGTGTATGATACGGAAAGGCCGCCTTGCCTGGCGGGACGGTGAAGAAGCTGTAGCCCAATCGTCGTGCGCCGATTCGCATGCCAACCCGCTGGCGCCGCCCACCGAACGGCGAACCCTCCGGCGCATTGATCGTGTCGACTGGAACCTCGGATAGCTGGATGATGTGCTCGTGCTTTGCCATAACGACTCCTTGTTAGCTTACGAGTAAAACTCTACCCTTAGACGCTTTCTTTGTGCTATCAAAACGAATAAATGCTTCTTCTTTCGGAAAAACAAGTTCAAGACCTCATCGACATCGACGAGTTGATCGACACTTTAGAGCAAGCTCATATCCAATGCTCCACTGGCAGAGCAGTGATGCCGGTGCGGTTAGTCGTCCCCCTTCCGCAGATTCATGGTCGCATTACCAGCATGCCCAGCTGTTTGAATGACGATAATGCCTTGGGCATGAAGGTCGTCACTTATTTTCAAGAGAATCCAAAGCGCGGGTTGCCGGCAATTCTCGCCACGATCATGCTCTTTAGCGTTGAGACCGGCAAAATGATCGCAGTAATGGACGGCAGCTACATCACCGCCATCCGCACCGCCTGCGCTTCGGCTATGGCGACCAGAGCTTTGGCGAATCGCGAAACTCCAGTGCTCGGAATTCTCGGCGCCGGTGTGCAAGCGCGCGCCCACATTCAGGCGCTATCTCGTGTGAGAAAGCTTCAACAAATCAAGATTTACAGCCCGTCCGGCATTAGCGCGACGAAAATCAGAAAGGATATGGAGTCGGACGTCGGCGTCGGCGTCAAGGTCGCGGCCAGTGCCGAGGATGCGGTCAAGCATTCGGACATCGTCGTCACTGTCACCACGGCCAAAGAGCCGATTCTCAAATCGGAATGGCTCAATGCGGGTGTTCACATAAACGCCGTGGGCTCGCACCGTCCGGATCTGCGTGAAATCGACGGCGCGACATTGGCGCGCGCGAAAGTCGTCGTCGATTCGCGCGAGGCCATCATGGCCGAATGCGGCGACATTCTGTTGGCGCTTAATGAGAAAAGCGTCCCTGATGACGTGATTCATGCTGAGATTGGCGAAGTCCTTGCCGGAATAAAATCGGGGAGAGAGAGCGCAGGTGAAATTACACTCTACAAGTCGGTGGGTATCGCAATTCAGGATGTTGCGACGGCCAACTTGGTTTATCATAGAGCATTAGATCGAAAAGTCGGCACTCAAGTTGAAATTTAAGCATCGCAAATCATGCTTTGTGCGATATCGCGAGTTTAGTGTCTCACGTTAACCCGAGACTCAAATACATACTAGAACAAGATTATGACCTGGGTTCTCACCAGCTATTTTCCGGCATTCAACGGCCCGGAGATGCTTCGATTCAAAGAAGCCATTCGCAACGACATTGCCGCGCTCCAGCAAGCCGCAGCGAACCTGCCGGCGCTCAACGCTGAATCCATGTCGGCGTGGGAAGATGTCTTGTTGCGCCACGAGGATCTTTTGCGGCGCATGTCGCATTTGGGTTCTTACGTCGGTTGTCTTGCTTCCTCCGACGCGCGTAATGAAGCTTACCTGAAAGAAGAAGCCGAGCTGGCCCGCACGCGTGCCGAGCTTGCCAAAGTGCGCATCGAGCTTTTGCGCGCCTTCAAAGAAAGCGCCGATGAAGTTTATTTCGAGTTGGCTGCAAAAGCGTCCCTCGCCGGCGCGCAGAACTATTTGAATCGGCTGCGCGAGGAGGCTCGGCGCGCCATGGCCTCTGAGAAAGAAGTGCTTGCCACCGATTTGGGCGTCGATGGCATTCAAGCTTGGGGACGGCTCTACGATACCGTTTCGTCAAAGTTGGAATTTGACATGATTTTTCCCGACGGCCGGCGCGAGCGACTTCCCATCTCACAGCGCCGTTCCTTGTTGGACAGTCCCGACCGCCGCGTGCGCAAAGCCGCCTTCGACGGCGGCAACGAAGCTTGGCATACTATCGAAGACACCGCGGCAAGCGCGCTCAACGCTATCGCGGGCACAAGGCTCACGCTCAACCGCCATCGCGGGGTGGAGCACTTCCTGGATATCGCGTTATTTCAAGCCGCGATCACGCGGAAGACGCTCGACGCTATGTTCCAAGCGTTATTGGCTAATTTGGAGATCCCTCGGCGAGTCTTGAAGTTGAAAGCGCGGCAAATGCGGCAGCAGACCGTAGCCTGGTTCGATCTAGGAGGGCCACTCGACATACCCGGTCAAGAGAAACTTTCTTGGGACAAAGCGACGGCGATGGTCCATGACTCCTTCCTACGCGCCTACCCTGCTTTAGGAGATTTCTTCCGGCAGCAAGTGATCGCGAAGAACTGGATCGACTGGGAACCTCGTGGCGGCAAGCGGCCCGGCGGCTTCTGCACCAGTTCGATGTTGACTAAGGAATCGCGGATCTTCATGACGTACAACGAGTCGATGGGCGACGTACTAACTCTGGCTCACGAAGCAGGCCACGCCTACCACGGCCTTGTCATGCGCGACGTACGCCCCTATGCGCGCGGTTATCCGATGACGCTGGCGGAGACCGCGTCGACGTTTGGCGAAAATGTTCTAATGAACGGCATTCTCGACGATCCGAACGCAAGCGACGCGCAAAAGGCGCTTATCCTCGATGTTGAGCTCTGCCACAGCGCGATCTACCTCTTGGATATCCCGGTCCGTTATGAATTCGAAAGAGCTTTTTATGACGAGCGCGCAAAGGGGCCGTTGAGCGTCTCGCGCTTGAAAGAACTGATGGTGGAAACGCAGCGGCGCGTACTCGGCGACGTCCTCGAGCCCGGCGGTGAAGATCCCTACTTCTGGGCATCAAAACTACACTTCTACATCAGCGGTTTAACTTTTTATAATTTTCCCTACACTTTTGGTTACCTTTTAAGTCGCGGTCTTTACGGCATGTTCAAGAGCGAAGGCGAAAGTTTTTTATCGAAATACGAAGAATTTCTCCGGCTCGCTGGTAGCGATACCGCGGAGAACGTCGTCAAGCAGACCGTCGGACGCGATTTGGAAAATCCGGATTTCTGGAGCGGGGCGATTAGAAGTCTCGAGGAGCCGCTGAATCGTTTGCAGTCTCTCCTGCCGAAGGTCGTGCCCGGCAGCTGAGCGATTTACTCCTCGTTTCTAGCTCGACTCGGAAATCGCAAAAACTAAAAATTCCTCTTATTTAATTCCTCGATCAGCGCCGTCCGCAAAAGGTCGATCGCATTCAACGTCATGCGCGAGCGGTCGTAGGCGCCTCGGCCGGCGCTCATGCTTTCACGCCGAAGGAATTTTTTACCGTCCGTGAGCGAGACGTAGGTCTGTCCGCGCGCTAGATTCTGAATTTTGCTATCGGGATCGGCGATCGCGTGCAGCGCCAAGCCGAAGTCGGAGCGCGACTGCTCGCGCGCCGCCGAGGAGAGTTCGTCGGTCAGTGCCACCGGATCTTTTCGCAATGCGTCGACGTTTTTAACGTCGCGTGAATGCTCGAGCAACGCGCGCTTGGAAGCTTCGCTGTTACAGATAAAACCGGCCTGGAATTGTTCTCCGCTCGCGGTTTGCAGCCGCTCCGCCAACTGGCCGCAAGTCAGATCCTCGTACACTGCCACGGTCTTGTTCTGCTCGCGCAGCAACTTGCCGACGACATGCTCCATGGTTTCCTCGTCGGCAGCGAAAATCGCGTTGCCTAGCAATTCTCGCACCTCGGCTTCCACCGGCGCGATCATTCTCATCGCTTCGTCTCGATTGGCCGCTTTGGCGGCGATGCGCACATCGACCTGCCCCGGCAGCGCCAGCACGCCGACGGTGGGATTGCTCAAATTCGCGATCAGGTGACCGACCTTGTCATCGACCGCGCTTTCGCCAATCCCGACGATCTTGAGCACGCGATAGTGGATGACTTCCGCTAGATTGAACTTCTCCCGCAGATAGGGCTCGACTTCGTTTTCAAACAGCCATTTCATCTCCACGGGCACGCCCGGGAGAGAATAGATTATGCCGCGCGGATCTTCGACGATGAAACACGGGGCCGTGCCGTTGGGATTCTTTATTGGGATCGCGCCCTCGGGCATATAGGACTGCCTGATATTGTTCGGCGTCATCGTCCGACCACGGCGGCGAAAGTGTTCCTCGACCTGCTCCAGCATGCCGTGGTCCTGAATTAATTTTCGCCCAGTTACTTCGGCGACGATCTCACGGGTCAAGTCGTCCTGCGTTGGACCTAAGCCGCCGCTAGTGATAACGATGTCGGCCCGTTCCAATGCCCGGGAGATGACTTCTTTCATCCGCGCGGGGTTGTCACCGACGACGGATTTGAAATATAGATTCACGCCTAGCGCGGTCAGCCGCTGCGCCATCCACGCCGAATTCGTGTCGACGATCTGTCCTAAGAGTAACTCTGATCCGATAGCAACGATCTCGGCAGTTGCCATAGAGAACTTCACCTCGATTCGACTCAAATCTATACCTTAGTCTGGACGAACGACACAAGATCAACATCGCGAGCTGTACCTAGCCTCACTTGTTCCTCAACGGCTTCTTTGCGAGAATGCCGCTATGGTCATCCTGCTATCGAACGACGACGGGATTCACTCCGAAGGGCTCATGGCATTGGAAGAAAGTGTTCGCCACGTCGGTGAAATCTACACCGTGGCCCCCGATCGAGCACAAAGCTCGATGAGTCACGCCCTCACGCTACATCGCC
Organism: Binatia bacterium; assembly: GCA_036505755.1. Classification (GTDB taxonomy): domain Bacteria; phylum Desulfobacterota; class Binatia; order UBA9968; family UBA9968; genus DP-20. The sequence continues at coordinate 13,214 of DASXSW010000458.1, forward strand.
CCCTGCGCGTGCATGAACTCGGTACGCGGCGACTGTCTGTGGATGGAACACCGGTGGATTGCGTAAAACTTGCCCTCACTGGCCTCTTGCCAGTGCGGCCTGAGCTGGTGATTTCAGGAATCAACAAAGGACCCAATCTCGGCGATGATATCATTTATTCCGGAACCGTTTCGGCTGCCATCGAAGGGGCTTTGCTGGGCATCCCCGCGATCGCGGTCTCGCTGGTGACTTTCAAGGATTTTGATTTTCGCGCCGCAGCGGAGTTTACCGCTACCCTGATTCAACGAATCGCCGAAAGGGATATCCCGCCGAAAACTCTTCTCAACGTGAACGTCCCGCCGATTCCCAAACGCGACCTGAAAGGGTGGCGCGTGACACGCATGGGCAAACGTCATTACAGCGAAAATATTGTCGAGAGAGTCGATCCACGCGGCGT
>DASXSW010000459.1:0-34326 GCA_036505755.1 Binatia bacterium
TTCTCGTCGCTCGCTCTGCCGATCTTCGCTAAATCCGAAGATTGCTTAGCGCGTTCCTGCCACACGTCTTTTGCTTCATTGAGATCGTGCAAGCGGAGAACCTCCATGACAAACTTCGTTGCCTCGCTCTGATTTCGGTGAAAGAAAATCTGACCCTTGAGAGTTGCTTTGACAACTCGGTAGACTTCGTCCGCCGATTTTTGAATCTTGTCGTCTGAAGCTTCTAAATTTGCGCTGAGCGACGAGACATAATCTCCGCTGTACGCCATTATGCGAAATCCTCTCCCCTCGGCCTGTTTGGCGAATCCGTATGAGATTAGGGTTGCGTCCACGGATCCGGTCAAAAGGGCGCCCAGTCGAAGCGCGGGCTCGCCGAGCGCCCTCATTTGTATGCTGTCGATGGCGAGGCCGTTCTTGGCCAAAAACTCGCGCAGGATTAGAGTCGAGTTGCCCGACGTATCGGAAATGGCCATGCTCTTTCCACTGAGCTGCTTTATGTTGGCAATCTTCGGCGAAGTCACGAGGTACTGGGCGGGTTTATCGCTATTGACAAGAAGGATCTTCAGGTGCGCGCCGCTGAGAATTGCTGGAATCGAACCGCCATTGCTGTAGTCTACGGCGCCGCTGACCACGACCTGCGTCGTAACCGTACCGCGCGTCACAATGACGTCGACGTCCAGTCCCTCTTCACGATAAAAACCTAACCGTTGGGGAATCACGTAAGGAACCAAGGCTTCTCCCCCACCTTTGGAGGCGATGCGAATCTTTTTGAGCGCCTCGGCGGCAAGCGATTGGCCGATTCCAAAACAAAGCAATGAGACTACGATTAAAATTCTCAGCATCGTTGCGCCCTGACTACGCCCTCGGTCCAGCGAAGATTCGGGACATGTTAGTTTTGGCATCTTCGTAGATATCGTCCCCATGACCGACTAGGAGTCGTTCCAGATCGAGGTTCATGGCGATCAATCGTTTCACCGATTCGTTCGCCGCTTCTGGATCCGAAGAAAGATAAGCCGGCGAGACCACGAGATGCTCGCCGGCGCTGACAATCGCGTCACCGGCAATCATTGTCTTGATCCTCGGCAGATGCAGGCTGATATGTCCCGCGGTGTGTCCCGGCGTGTGCAGCACATGAATACCGCCGCAGTCCGGCAATTGCTCGCCTCCTCTAACGACGTGTTCGACATCATGTCCGGTCGCCTTTTGGATCGCGGGCATATCGAACTCGTGCGCCATCACTTCGAACTTGAGCGTCTTCTTGAGTTTCTTCAATCCGCCGGTGTGATCCCCGTGGCGGTGCGTGAGCACGCACAGTTTTAAATCCGAATGCTTATGCCCCATTTCTACAATCGCGTCCATGATGATATCCGCATCGGCATCGGAAAACCCGGTATCAACCAGAATAAGCCGCTCGTTGCCGGTGACCAGAAACGATTTGACGATGCCTCTCGGCCCCTTCACGCGGCAAGGAACTATTTTCACACCGTCGATCGGAATATCTTTCAGAATGCTGACCATGAACTCTTCCTCACTTGGTAAAATTTACCGCCGCCTCCTTGATCGCGGCAACGATATTGCCATAACCCGTGCAGCGGCAGAGATTGCCGGAGATGGCCTTCTTGATTTGCTCCTCTGTCGGTTTGTTGCTTTTACTGAGCAAACCGTAAGCCGACATCAACATGCCCGGCGTGCAGTAACCGCACTCCACTGCATCGTTTTTCCAAAACGCTTCCTGCAGCGGGTGCAGCCGTTTGTCTTGCGCGAGGCCCTCCACGGTGACGATCTCATCACCTGCCGCCTGGACGGCGAAGACCATACAAGATTTCACCAGCGTGCCGTTCCACAATACGGTGCACGCACCGCAGCGGCCGACGACGCAGCCCAAGTGCGTGCCCGTGAGCCGCAGCGAATCGCGCAGAAAGTGGGCGAGCAGCGTCCGCGGTTCCACTTCACCCGAATAAGCGTTTCCATTGACGGTCAATGAAATCGTTTTAAGCATGAGCGGATTTCGCCTGCGCTTGCTCGATGAGATCCAAAACTCTGTCCGGCGTGAGCGGCGTCTCGCGAACCTTTACGCCTAGCGGACTCAGCGCGTCTTCCACCGCATTGCAAAGCGCCGGCGGCGGCCCCAGCATGCCGGTCTCGCCCGCGCCCTTAGCGCCCAAAGGCGTGAACGGATTGGGCGTGACGATATGCTCCAACGCGAGCTCCGGCAATTCTTCGACGGACGGCAGACGGTAGTCCATGAAAGTCGAAGACAAGAGCTGGCCCTCCTCGTCGTAGCGCAATTCTTCGTAAAGCGCCGCGCCGATGCCCTGCATGATCGAGCCCTGTTGTTGAGTGTCGACGATCTGCGGATTGATCATGTTGCCGCAATCGTGGACCGTCGTGTATTTGACGATCTTGATCATGCCAGTCTCCACATCGACATCGACCACCGCAATGACGGCGGCATAAGGATAGCTTGAAAACGTATTCATGCGGCCTTTGTCGTCCGGCGTGTAGTCGATATTCGGATTGACGAAATAGCCGGTCACTTCCAATCCGGGCTCCATGTTCTCCGGGAGCAAGTGAATCGCGCCATAGGCGGTTCGGACGATTTCCATGACCGCGATGGATTGCTCCCGATCTTCCTTTGCGAACACTTTACCGTCACCGATCTCCAGCTTTTCTGGAACCACGCCCAACTGGCGCGCGGCAATACCAAGTATTTTGTCGCGCATCAATTTTCCCGCCACCCAGGCCGAAGGCATCAGAACAACCGACGAGCGGCTGCTGCCGGTGCCGAAACCGTAAGGCGTCGGCAGAGTATCGCCATGAATCACCGTGATCTTGTCGAACGGAATGCCGGTTTGGCTGGCGACAATCTGGGCGAGCGTGGTCTCGTGACCTTGTCCCTGCTCACCCATGCTCGAAAACACCGTCGCCGCTCCTGAAGGATCGATGCGCAGCCGGCATGACGCATAACCGCCGGTGGCATGAATGCGACTCGAGCTCGTCGGCTCCATCACCAGAGCGACGCCGATACCGCGATAGATCTCTTTCTTGCGTAAATCAGCTTGTTCTTTGCGGAGCCGATCGTAGCCCGCCATTTCCGCGGTTCGTTTCAGAGCCAGATGATACTGGCCGCTGTCGTAAAGAGCGCCGGTGGCATTGCGGTACGGAAACGCATCGGCGGGAATGAAGTTTTTCATTCGAATTTCAATCGGGTCGAGCTCTAATTCGCGTGCCGCGATGTCGACGAGTCGCTCCAGAATGTACGAAGCGTCGGCTTTGCCGATGCCGCGCAGCGAACCGTGTGTAGTTTTGTTCGTCGAGACGCCGAAGGCGCCGACGGCATAGTTCTGTATCTGGTAAACGCCCGTCATATACAACGCAGCGGCCATTATCGAGTGGTCGACCGTGTACGTCGAGCCCATGTCGGCGATGATTTTGTCTTTGATCCCGAGCATGGTGCCGTCTTTCTTGAGCGCCATTTCAATATAGTGAATCTGATCGCGTCCGTGGCGGCCGTTGCGCATGTGCTCGACCCGTGTCTCACACCATTTGATCGGCCGTTTGAGCTCTCGTGAGAGGTACGGCAAGAGCAGCTCTTCTTGGTAGGTTTGAATCTTGACGCCGAAAGAACCGCCCACGTCCGGCGCGATCACGCGAATCTTGCCTTCGGGAAAACTCAAGATGTCGGCGATGCGCCCTCTGAGCGAGTGCGGATTCGCCGTCGCTGACCACATCGTCAGGCTATCTTCTTCCTTATTATAGTGTGCCAGATAAGCGCGCGGCTCGATCGGACAAGCGGTGATGCGGTGGCTGCGAATTTTTTCTCTGACGACGATATCGGCTTCTTGAAACACTTTGTCGATACCGTCCGTCGCGAAATGATATTTGTAAACGATGTTGCTGCCGGCATCTTCATGGACAGCTGGCGCACCCGGGTTCATGGCGGTTTCCGGGTCGAGGACCGCCGGCAACTGCTCGTAATCCACCGCGACCATGTCGACCGCGTCTTCAGCAAGGTAGCGATTGTCCGCCACTACGACGGCCAGCGGCTCGCCAAAATAGCGAACCTTATCGACCGCTAACGGATAAAGCTTCACCGGCCGCAGCACCGGGCTGCCGCCCACGCGCAATGGTTTAACGTGCTGCGCAATCTCTTTTCCGGTAAACACCGCGTGTACGCCGGGCATCGATCGCGCCGCTTCGATGTCGATGCTGTTAATTCTCGCGTGGGCGCAAGAGCTGCGCACAAACGAAACATGCAGCGTACCCGGCGGCAACAGATCATCAACATACCGCCCCGTGCCGGTGACGAAGCGCTCGGTTTCTTTTCTTCTGACTCGTTCTCCAATGGGCGGATTGATCGAAAAATTCATGTTCGGTCTTAAGCTTTCACTTTCTCAATTGTCACACCTTGAACTGGCCGTTTTCACAAACCATCATCCACCACGAATGTCACGCGCGAAGCGATTCCCTCAAGATAATGCCGCTAACCAACCATGCTTCCACGGGCTCAGCATGAATGGAGAGTTGTCGTGAATGCGAATGTGTTCTCGTTCGCCCTGAGCCGGTCGAAGGGTGAACGTAGGTTGCTCAACGAAATCCATTAGTCGTCTCCGATCAACTTGCCCCATTTTGCATTGGTCTCCTTCAACAGCTCCTCATCAATCTGTGTGGTCGCGGGAAATTCGTCGAACCAATGATAGGGTCGGCAAGCATCGATGATCGCGACCGATCCCGTGTAATCTGCCACTTCCTTTTTATGCTTGGGCAGCCGCGGGTCGATCTTGTAACTCCATATCCTTCGGGACACGTCCAAGGACGTCTCCGGATCGCAGCGGGTCGCGATGGCCCAGAGAACCTGTTCCAGATTGTATGGATCGATGTCCTCATCAACGACGATGACGAATCTTCCATGGTAGCCGGCTGTCCCTCCGATGGCCCCATGGGCCGCCCTCATCGCATGGCCTGGATAGGCTTGCTTCAGCGAGATGATGCACATTCCCCACGAGTAGTTGATCGCCTTGATATCGGGAATACCCAGTGCTTCGAGCTCGTTCCAAACCAAAATCCCGCGCGAAGAAAGAATCCCACGACTGCTTCCTAAGAATGGCGGTGCACCAAGAATGATCGGTTCGTTGCGATAGAGGATGCTCTTGATCATCGTGATCGGCGCGGGTCGCGCGCCGCCACCGTAATATCCTGAAAATTCCCCGAACGGACCCTCGATCTCCGTCCCTGCGCCGGGCGGCAACATCTCCCCTTCCAACACGACCTCAGCGGTCGCCGGAATCGGCAGGTCCGTGACCGCGCCTTTGGTGATCTCCACAGCCGCGCCGCGCATCCAACCTGAAAAACCGTATTCCGACTCTCCCCAAGTCAGATTGGTACCTGCCGCGATCAACAGCGACGGCTCTTGACCCAGAGAAATAGCCACAGGACAAGGCTTTCCCTTCGCCCAATATTTTTTTCTGATCACGTCGCCATGATGGCCGGAGCCGATATGGGCAACGATCTTGTTTCTGCCCAATAACATGAATCGGTATGAGCCCACATTGATGTATCCGGATTCAGGATCCCTGGTTACAGATGAGGTCGCGCAGATGTAGGGGCCGCCATCCCGCTGATGCCACTTCGGCCAGGGAAAACGGGCGAGATCGATGTCGGATCCAAGCAACACGTTTTCCTTGACCGGCCCGTCCTTCACCTCTTTCGGTTCGATGGGCTCAAACTCTTTCAACCTGTTCTTCCAATAGAGCACGGCTTCTGGATCCGTGAGGTCATTGGAAACGCCAAAGACCATGCGTTCTCTCAGTCGGTTCGATACGACATTGGTAAGAACTCGATAGCCCTTTTTAAAACCTTTGATCGAATCAAAAAGCACGGCAGGGCATGTCTTTCGGAAGGACGCGATCTCGGTGATCGCGCCAATTTCCAGATCGCAGCTCGCTCCCTCGATAATTTTGAGCTGCCCGAGTTTCTCCAATGTCGCGATGTAATCTCTAAGGTCGTTGAAGATCATTTACCAGCCTCTCTTTTTCTTGCTTCGGCCTAGGCTCGCATCCTCACTCGGTTATTGAGATCGCGATCCATAAGCGAACGATCTGAAAAAAAGCTGTCACGTCGTCGCTTATCACTGTGAAACAAAAACTGTCAAGCATTTGCTGACCTCTTTTCACGCGATCGACATTGCCGGAACAAAGTAGCCGAGCAGGCGCGTGACACACAAATTATGCTCCGGCGAAGGAGAAACAAATTTCGCGACCATGTTGCATGGTCTTGAAACGACCGCTCGAGGAAGTTGAAGAGCCGACACTCCCTTGGTCATAAAGTTACAAACTTTCCGCTATGTCGATTTTATCGATACGTTGGTGATCGAGGAGGCGAAAAAGCAATTAGGCAGGCGGCCGCGATTCAGTAGCCAACGCTCGGCCGGTTGAATCCGAAGAGAGTTTTAAATTGAACTTTGGGCTCAGTAAGGACTGGAACGAAAACGACAAGCGAGCGCACCGATAGAGAGTAAAATCTACTGCCAAGTCACTGAGTCCGTAATTACGATCTCTTCCGATGAAACGAGTGAGCGCGTACCGTCATCCCAACAGACATTGACCAGCTGTCCCCCTTCGCCTTCAAGCTCATAGACGATAGTTCCTTCGGTGGCAGCACCGATCGTTCCATCGATATCCAGGATTTCCTGAGCCGCGCGACAGCGGACTCCTTTGAGACTGACGTCTATCATCTTTCCGCTCCCGTCGAACCGTCAAAGATTTGCTTACCCTTTCCTCGGCGATTGGCACTCTAATCAGAATGAATGTCCAAATCAACCACTTTTCAAAAAAATTTCACGAGCGGTAAAGAAAACTTTACCAAGTACAAATGCATTCAACGAATGTCTGGGACATGCGCCGATCTGTCATCGCAAGAGACGGAACTATCGTGATCAGTGACCGAGCAGAGCTAAGCAACCAGCATCACTTGAAGATCCATGACGTTGGTAAAAGTCGGCCCGGTTATCAAGAGATCGTCAGTCGCCTTGAGAAAATGATAGGAGTCATTTCTGGCCAAAGATGCCGCCGCGTCGAGACCCCTGGCTCTGCCTCGTTGAACCGTCGAAGCGTCAACGATTGCGCCGGCCGCATCGGTGGGGCCATCCGTGCCATCGGTACCCGCGCTGAGAATGATCACGCCGTCGAGCCCGTCTATCTCGACTGCTGCGGCTAAAGCGAATTCCTGGTTTCGCCCGCCTAATCCATCGCCCCGAATAGTGACCGTAGTCTCACCGCCGGATATCACGCAAGTCGGGCGCCTAAGCAGTTGCCCTCTCCGCGCAATATCCTTGACGAGCGCGGTATGAGATTTTGCGACGATACGGCTTTCACCCTCGACGGAGCTGGAAAGTATCCATGCTTGATAGCCGAAGGTCTCGGCTTGGTGCTCGGCCCCGTTCAGCGCCGCGCGATTGCTGCCGATGATAACATTCTGCACTTTGTGAAAGATCGCATCTGAAGGTTTGGGCGTTTCATCAACTGCCCCTTCGGCGCCACGCCGCAAAAGATTGATTACGGCATGAGGCATTTTGTCGGTCAGATCATAGCGCCGCACAATTTCCAGACAATCCCCATAGGTTGTCGAATCGGCAACAGTCGGGCCGGAAGCGATCGCTTCGAGCGAATCGCCGATGACGTCGGAGAGAATGAGCGATACTAAATTCGCCGGCGCCACCAGTTTTGCAAACCGCCCACCTTTCAATTTTGAAATATGTTTGCGCACCGCGTTGACTTCCTGGATCGTCGCACCGCTCTGCAGGAGCATTTGCGTCGTGCGCTGCTTCTCCGCCAACGTCAAACCGTCCGCCGGACCAGGAAACAATGCCGATCCGCCGCCGGAAATTAGAAACAATACCAAATCGTTCTCGCCGGCAGCTCGGACGAGTTCGATAATTTGATGGGCGCCATCGACGCCGGCTTCGTCCGGTATGGGATGACTCGCTTCAACGACTTTGATTCTCTCGAGCGGCAGAGCATAACCATACTTCACGACAACGACGCCGCCAGTAATTCTGTCATCAAGAAGATTCTCGATGGCGAGCGCCATCCTTGCCGCGGCTTTGCCGCACCCAACGACGAGAATATTTCGAATGTTCGAAAGCCGATAGCTTCGGTCGGCTATTTGGAGGTAATCATTATGAAGACGGACATTGGTTTTGATCCCGTTCACCGGGTCTGCCGATTTCACACCGGCCATAAATATTCCCCGCGCATGGGCGCGCAACTCCATCAACGATGTCATATCGCTGACTCTAACAATCGCAAGCGAGCGATTTCAAACGACAATGGTACCGGGGCAATTGTTCTCGACGACGCATTAACCCGGATTCCGCAGTTCCCGCCGACGCGATGAGCGATGAGCAAACCTTCCGTAGCGAAGTCAATGGGTCTCTGCCTCTGAGCGGACATCGATCACCGGTGGTTCAAGATGAAATCTAAGACTTACAATGGTGAAGTGCGAAATAGCGAAAAGGACTTTGAAACTTTACAGTTGGGTGCCTTCGCTACTCCAGGTTTGCTCCTCGCTCAAGGGCCGATGCATTTAACCTCGGAATCCGGGATTAATGTAGGGGCAGGCGCCCGTGCCTGCCTTTCTCGGGCGACCACAGCGGGTCGCCCCTGCAAGCATCAATTTGACCGATGGCTATTTTTGGAAATAGAGATAAGGGAAGACAAATCAGAAGAGCCGAAAACCGCCGAAGCCATACTCGCCGATCCATTTTCCGTTCGTCGGGTCGTATATATCGATCAGCATGTTTTTATCCGGATGTCCCGCCAGAAAGCGGGAAAAGATTTCGATGAAATTTTCCTGCGCGACGGCATCCGCTTTCATGAATCCCTCGCCGACGTAGAGCCGGTGCGGACGCTTGGTGCTATCTAATCTGACCCAGAAACGAGAGCCGTTGGAGCCGACCTGATCCAACCACTTTCGGTATTCTGAGACTCGCGATTCGATTTCCTTGAAGTTGACGGTTTGAGCAACGGCAAGCGCTGGAAAAAACAATGCGGACGCTAGGACAATAACTGGTATTCTGCCTAGCATCCGCATTGAGTCAATCTCGATTGATCGCTCTAGTTGACTTTAATTTCGACGCGGCGGTTTTTCGCTCGCCCTTCCCTGGTCTTGTTGTCCGCGATCGGTTTGCTCTCACCAAACCCCTGTCCGGAAATTCGACTGCTATCGACGCCCTTCTTGACGACGTAGTCTCTAACCGAATTCACCCGCCGTTCGGACAGTCTCTGGTTGTAAGCTTCCGTACCGATGCTATCGGTGTGACCGGAGAGATTCGCGTTCTTGTCTTTGTTTTCGTTCATGAAGGCAACCAGTCGGTCCAAAATTGCCGCTGCTTCCGGTTTGACATTACTCTTGTCAAAGTCGAAGAGCACATCGTCCAAGATGATCGTTCGCTCAACCTTCGGCGCCGGCGGAGGTGGCGGCGGTGGCGGAGGCGGCGGTGGTGGCGGCTTCGGCGCGGGAGGCGGTGGAGGCGGTGGCGGCGGTGGTGGCGGCGGAGGTGGCGGTGGCGGTGGTTTTGGCTCCTCGGTCATTAGATAAGCCAATCCACCACAGATTAACGCGCCGGTAACGAGTCCGATTCCGGCCCCGGCGGCTTCATTGCGATGTCTCCCCTCAATACCGTTGTGCGCGGCCGCGGCTCCTCCCGCAGCGCCCATGGCACCGCAAACCGCAGCACCGACGAGAGCGGCCTGGTTCTTGGTCATCCCGGTACAACCCGTCAGAAAAAACCCTAGCGCAGCCAACGCTAGCTGTTTGTTTTTCTTCATCTCTGCCTCCCAGCAAAGGATTGCCGAAATTTTTGGTCAAAGTAGTACAAGGTGTCCCCCATGTCAAGAAAATTCTTTGACTTCATTCACAGGTTATATCCGAGGTCGTTCCGGTCGAAATTGGCCTATTTGTTGGGTATTTCACGGTTGTTCCACACAACTAATAGCCGACAATTCCCAGTGCTTACGCGAATCAGTAAGCCGTTGTGCGTGGCAATTTAGGCGGTGTTTCACAATCAGAACTATTGCCAATATGCCCCCGCCAAATCCTGACAACTGTTGCCAGCCGCGCACGAAGCCGGTTTCGCACTATAACAAAAGCTTGCCAAACGATCCGATGTACAACACCCAACCGCTCTTTTTTTTGGAGAGATAATCGGTAGGATTGGCAGGCTCAACTCCGTCGCGTCGGTCAGCGTATCGCCGCGGCGACAGATAAGCCAAACTACAAATGGGAGTTCAACCTTATTCAAGGAAAAGAAATCAACGCCTTTGCGCTTCCTGGCGGCAAAGTGGTTTTTTGGGAGGGGATGATGCCAGTGGCTCAGGATGACAACGGCATCGCCGTGGTCATGGGCCATGAGATCGCTCACGCGCTGGCGCGCCATGGCGCCGAACGCATGAGCCAAACGATGGGCGCGCAAGCGATTGGCGAGCTACTTGCCGCCGGGGTGGGTCAAGTCAGCCCCGGAATGCGCGACGATTTTCTCAAGGTCTATGGCCTGGGCGCCACTGTTGGCGTCTTACTCCCTTGGGGCCGAACTCAAGAATCCGAAGCGGATCGAATTGGCTTAACCTTAATGGCAAAAGCCGGCTATGATCCGGCATCCGCAATCGCTTTTTGGGAACGGATGTCCAAAGTCAGCGGCGACAAGCCACCCGAATTTTTGTCCACTCATCCGAGCGACATCACGCGTATCAACCAGATCAAACAATGGTTGCCCGAAGCACGGTCGTACTACCGAGGAAACTGATCGATTTCCTGGTGGGACAGTAGTTCGGCTATAAAGATCTCTGAATCAGCTCGTGTAGCAGCTCTTAACGGCCAATTCCTGTCCCGAGCTGCTTCACTAACTTTTGTACAACGTCGGTGAGAAACGAGTCCCACTGTTGCCAATCGGCCCGCGTCCCGGTCGGCAGCGCCAGCGCAGCCAAGCGAACCTCGCCGCTTCGAGTCATCTGTGACGCCCATGCGCCAGTCGGAATCAGAACCACGACCAGCGCAAGCAAAAGTCCTCGTCCTGCGTAACTAAAAACCCGCACACGACCGTTATAATTCCACCGTGTTGGCTGCGGGAATTCGCAGCGTGAAATTCCTACTTGAGTTCCGACGTGCAGTGAGCGCACTTCGTCGCCTTGAGCGGGACGGCCGACAAACAATACGGGCACTCCTTTGTCGTCGACGCGGCGGCCGGCGCCGGCTTTTGCATCCGGTTAATCTGCTTAATGAGCAGAAAAATCGCGAATGCGATAATCGCAAAGTTCAGAATATTGTTGAAGAAGATGCCGTAATTCAGAGTCGCGGCGCCCGCCGCTTTCGCGGCAGCGACACTAGGATAATCTTTGCCTGATAGGTTGATGAACAGATTGGAGAAATCGACGTTTCCGAGCGCCAATCCTATCGGCGGCATCAGAATATCCTCGACGAACGACGTGACGATCTTTCCGAACGCCACGCCGATGACCACGCCCACGGCCAGGTCAACGACGTTGCCGCGCATGATGAATTCTTTGAATTCATTATACATTTTTCCTCCTACGTATTTTGAACAGTTCCACCCCGCTGTCCGTATCGCCTGGAACTCTGTCAGACGAAGACCATACTTCCGACATTAATTTGAAGTCAAATCAATTTTGCCTTCCGTCCTCGAGCTTTGCGCGGCTGAAAATCTCAGTCGATAAACCCACCGATCTGATCGCAGTATTAATGTTAGACGTTGGTTGCCGAGCAATTTTTCCACGTGTATCTTTTTTTCATGAAGGCTCTGACGCCCAGGGGTTTGAGGTTGCTTGGATTTTCATTCGCGGCGTTGGCCCTCATCTACATCGCGCTGTTTTTCTCTCTGCAGTCGACGACATTTAGAGACTGGGCACAATCAGAGTTGTCCCATAGAAGCGGGTACCAAGTGCGGCTGGCGAATTTACGACTTCGCCTGCCCCTAAGCATCGTCGCTGACGCCGTCGAAATTTCGAAGCCCGGGGAACTTTTATTCAAGACCAACCGGCTGACAGTCACGATCAACTTGCTCGATTTGCGCTCCCAAACGGTTCACCGAGTGACAATCGAAGAGCCGGTGCTTGAGCTCGACGTTGAGCAAATGATGAAGTCCTCGAGCAAAACTTCGGCAAAAATCGCTTTGCGTCACCTGAATGTTCAAGATGGCACGATCGTCTTAAAAAAAGGCAAAGCAACGGTTTTCGAGCTGCCGAAAATCAATTTGGCAGCGGAAAACTTGAATCTCGGGGAGCAGTCGGGCATCAGCCTGCGCGCCGACGTGCCACGACTAAACGGTGAGGCGGAATTACATATGACCGGCCAACCGCGTAATTTGATAACCGAGATCGTTATTCGTCCAAAACGAACGCAGGGTTTGTTCACTCCGCAAAAGCCGAAAGATGCCGTTCCTGAACTAGCGCGACTTCACGTCAAGCTCCACGCGCCGGAAAATCAAGAGGCCGACGTGACGATCGAAGGCAAGTTTCAAGATCTTGCGATTGGCGACGGAAAAATCACCGGCAGTCTGGACGCCCGTATGGAAATCGATGCGGACTGGACGGTCGTCGCGTTTTCGGGTCAGGCCGCTTTGAGAGATTTTCCCGAAGCGATTCACGCCCATGGTCTACGACTCCCCAACGGAGAAGCGGCGGCAAATCTTGCCGGCACATTTGTATTGCCCAGCAAAACGCTTTTGCTGAAGACAGTCGAGCTTAGTTCTCCCGTGGGAAGCGGTGCCGGCGAGGCGGAGCTGAGGTTCGAGCCCCAGGCGCGCATTTCCAACGCCAAAGTGACCCTGCGGGAAATTCCCTTGGACAACTTCAAGACGCTGCTTCCGCCGCCGTTCGATGAGTGGACGTATCAGGGCCGGGGGCAGCTCGAGGTAAATTTCCACGGGCCGTTCGACGCGCTTGAGGCCATGGGCATCGTTCGTAGCGACACGCTCCAGGTTCGCAGCGACAGCATGAACGTAGCGACGCTGGCCGTCACAGCGCCGTTTCAATGGACCAAGCCCGCTCTGCGAATCAAAGAAGCCAAGCTCAACGCGACCAAGCTTGCCTACGGCACGAAGGATCGCTGGCAGGGATCGGCCGAGCGCATGCAAGCGAGCGCCTCGTTTGACTTCAAGGCCAACGAGTCGCTGAAGATCAGCGGGCAATTCGCAACTGCCGGCGGTAAATTTACTTCTCCCGATAGCTCGAAAGTCGGTGAGAATCTGTCGCTCAGCGGGCCTTTCGAAATCACATTCCTTCCTGGAAAAAATTCGACCGGTGTCACGGGCAAACTTACTGCAGCAACCGGTGAGGTTTTGTGGGGCAAGTTTTTCGGCGATTTGAAGACGGAAAGGCCGGCACTTGAAATCGATGGCGATTACTTTCGCGGCGCGGATCGGCTCAATTGTCGCCGCTGTAATTTAAATCTTTTCAACGTCGGCAGCGTTGACATTGCCGGTTCCATCGAACAAGTCACGCAAACGCCCACGCTGCGTCTTCAGGCGCGTAGCGCGAATTTCTCCCCTGGTGGTTTTTTTGATTTTTTTCTGCGCGAAGCCTTCAAGGTCAAGTACCCGATGCTGGAGAATCTCGCCGTCGCCGGACAGATGGCCTTTCAGCTCCAGCTCGAGGGGCTCTTTGAGGCGCTCACGGCGAATGGCGAATTGTCGCTTAAAGCCGGCGAGGTTAGAGTGAAGCCGAAAGAATGGCAGATCGGACCGATCGTGCTTCAGCTTCCCTTCCAAGTTCGTTTGGCGGAAACTCAGAAGGAATCGACCGGCGATCGGCAAATCGGCAGGCTTTCAATCGAGAGCGCCCGGTTCGGCAAACAATCTGTGGGGCCGGTGACGGCGACAGTCTCGTTGTCGAACAACGCCTTGCGATTTCATCAGCCGATTCGACTCGGACTCTTTGGCGGTGAGATCGAAATCAGCAATCTCTTTTGGCCCGACGCGGTGCGTGATCCGAAGCAAGTCTCCTTCTCCGTCGACGCGAAACGCTTGCAACTCGAAGAACTGACCGAGGCTCTGAACTGGCATCCCTTCAGTGGCACTCTGACCGGCTCGATCCCGAAGGTGCAGTCGACGGGAACCTTACTGCAAACCCGCGGCGACATTCAGGCGGAACTTTTTGGCGGGCGCGCGCGTATCGGGAAATTCGAGATTGAAAATCCGTTTTCGTCCTTGGCATCGATCAAGGTCGATGCCAAGCTGAACGAGATTCAACTGGAACAACTCTCGAAGACCTTTGAATTCGGCCGCATCTCAGGCATCCTGGAAGGAAGCATCGACGACCTGGTTTTGATCAACGGGCAACCTTCAGAATTTCGGGTCGATCTCCATTCGGTGGAGCGAAGCGGGATCGAACAGCGGATCAGTGTCGAGGCAATCAATAAGATTACCGTGTTGAGCTCTGGACAGAGTGCCGGCGCTTTGTACGGCGGTCTCGCCGGTTTTTTCGACAGTTTTCGCTACAGCAAGCTCGGCTTCAAAGCAACTCTAAAGAACGACCGGCTCACGTTGCGCGGGGTGGAAACCCGCGGCGACCAAGAGTTTTTGGTTGTCGGCAGTTTCCTTCCACCCACGGTAAATGTTATCAGCCATACGCAAGTCATCGCCTTTTCCGAATTAGTGCGTCGACTCGAACGTATCAAATCTGACAAATCAAACGTCAAATAGGATGGAGGAACCATGCTGAAACGGACATTGATTGCGGCGGCGTTTTTTATCAGCGCCTGTGTGACCGTGAACATCTATTTTCCTGCGGCCGCCGTTGAACGGGCTGCGGAGCAGATCGTGAAGGAAACCTGGGGCGGACCGGGAGAACCGGCAAAAGCGCCGCCAAAGCCACAAAGCACCAATCCATTCTCGCCGATGCGAACAATCTCTCTCAACTTTGTCAGCCAAGCTCACGCACAGGAAGCCGACATCAATGTTTCCAATCCCGCCATTCGCGCGCTGAAAGACTCGATCAAACAGCGCAGCAACGCGATCAAGCCGTACATGGACCGCGGCAATGTCGGCATCGGCCAAGACGGTCTTCTAGCGATTCGCAGTACGGACGGGCTCAACCTAAAAGAGCGCGCCGACGTCCAGCAGTTGATCGAAGCAGAAAATCGCGATCGCGAAGCGCTCTATGCAGAGATCGCCAAGGCCAATGGCATTCCGAAGGAAAACATTCCCAAGATTAAAAGCATCTTTGCTAAAAGTTGGATCGAGCAAGCGCAGCCCGGCTGGTGGATCCAGGATAACCAAGGAAATTGGAAGAAAAAGTGACGGGCCGCGGCCCGTCATCCCGAGCAAATGCGAGGGATCTCAGAAAGATTCTCCTTTCAGTCGAAATGACACCGGGGTCCCCTGCGCCTTTGTGTCTTTGCGTGAGATTCCCGTTTCGCTACGTTCCATTCGGGCTACACATTACACACTTCCCAGCTTGCGGAAATCTGATACGCGAGGTTCTCGAACTCAAGGGCGACCAGCCGGTCGCCCCTACACCTCCTTTGCGTATTTTGCCTTCTTTACGGCCAAATTTTCTTCCTCTGAACGCCCGTCTCAATATCGCTTGTGCCAGATGATATCGATACCCTTTGCGCCTTTGCTTGTAGTGGTAGTGCCCACTTTCCAATCGGGCGCGATCTCATATTCCAACGATACTTCACTGCCATGCTCCCCGGAGAGCTGTTGTGAGGCCGAGACGTAGGTCTTGGCGCCGACATACCGGCCGAAACCGACTTTTCCACCGGAAAAATCCACTTCGCGAATATCCACTCCCAAGCTGTCCAACCCGAGCGCTCCAGCAACTGAATTTGCAATTTTTCCGGCGACGAAACCCGTCGTGATATTAAGAGCGCTTTGCTGCAGCGAGCCCTGCTCGTTTCGGCTCAGCGCGTTGATCGGTCTGCCAAAAAGCAACAAAGCAAGAATGTCGGCTTGTTCCAATCGAGGTTGGCTTGTGAGCGTTAAAGACGGCTTTTCCGTCGTCCCGCCGATGGCGGCGTCCACCTGATATTCCGGCAAACGATATTCCGCCACGATGTCGAGAGCGGGATTGATCTTATCGCCACCGGTGAACTGGATCGTTCCTCGGGTCAGTTGGAATCGTCGCCCCTGAAAATTGAGCCAACCCCTGACAATATCGATACGGCCCGTTAGATCGATATCGCGTTCAGGCCTTTTTGTCGCGCGGAGATTTCCCGATAGCTCGGCAACCATATCGGCATGTCTTATCCATACATTGCCCGGCGCGCGCAGCGTGAGTTCCAGGCTGGTGTTCTTAAAAAGCATGTTGTCGCTTGATCCGGAGCGCTCCTGCGATCGAGGTATCGGCTGGCGGCCTTCCCCGTTGTCTTTGACGATGACGATGGTTTCATCGCGCGTGAGCGGCACTTTACTTTGTGCCAAGACGGCGAGATCCGGACGTAGCGAACCCTCGACAACGGTGACTTGTCCGGTAATTCTCGGAGCAGCCAAGGTTCCTTGAACGTCGACATTGCCGGCGACCTTGACTTGATGGCGCTGGGTTTCGATCGCCGGCCAGCTCTGTGCCGTGAGCGAAAGCTTGACCCCGCTGATGTCATTATCTTTGAGCGCCAGCGAACCGCTGCCTTTGATCTCGCCGTCTTTCGCTCTGGCCGAGAGCTCCCGAACGATCACATTACGCGAATCCAAACTGCCGGCCGCGGCAATCTGATTTATGTCGACGCCAAGGGGAACTGCTTTGAGCTTTCCATCGCGTAATCGGAACGTGCCGCGAAGATCCGGTTGCTTTATGGAGCCACGCGCCAGCACATCGAGGCTCAGTTCGCCCGCGATGTTTTCAACGGACTTACCAGTAAAAGCGTTTAGAAAGCCGAGGCTGAGACCCGGGCTTTGAACGCGCACCTCCATGCCGTCGGCGAATTCAGCGCGCCAGCCACTGCTCCAACTCAGATTGAGCGGCACCGTGCCGCTCCCGTTCAGCGTGTGAGTCGAGTCTTGTTGTACGACAAGCCGCAGCGACGTTCGTTTGTCTTGGTAGTTAACGTCGGCGTTGGCTCCTGCATAGGCTTGACCCGCAATCATCGAATCAGTCAGCCTCGCTGACGCCACGATCTCGGGAGCGGCGGCCGTTCCGGCGATCCGAGCCTGCACGGCAAGAAGCCCGGAAATCTGCGGTGGCTGTGGAAAAAACGCCGCCACTGTTTCCAATGGGAGTCGATCGACATTCAGCGTCAAATCCTGTTTGCCGGCAAATGCGAAACGGCCGTTCAACGAAAGTTCCTTGTCACCGTTTTTCATCGAGAGCTGTTCGATCGAGAACCCATCGTTGCGTTTTGTCACGGTCGCTGGGCGCGATAGCTTCCATGAGCCGTCCGGCGACGACAGAGAAAATTGGCTTAAACTAACTGCAATGGCATCGCCCGGAAAACTGACCGTGCCGCTCAAAGCGTGCTTGCGATCGCTAGCATCCTGAGCGCTTAGTTCGAGCTGAATTGATTCAGACGGCTCCCGCGACAGTTTCGCAGTTGCGTCGATTCTTCGCAGAGCCAGTCCGGCATCGAAGTCGGTCAGATGAGCCGTGACTATTCCTTGGGGAAAAACTTGATCTTTGGATCCGCGAACAGAAAATGTGACGTCCCCGTTCTTGACGGCGATTCCCTCGAGGCGCAAGCCCGACAACCGCGCCGTTCCCTGGGTTTGCACGTCGGCGAGATTGCCTTGGGCCTGACCGGCAAGATCGACCGAGCCGGAACCTTTCTTATTGAGCAGCGACAGCCAGGGAGCGACGTCGGCCGCGCGGAAACGGTAATCGAGCTTGCCGGCTGTTTTGGCATCGACGCCGAATTCACCGCTAGCCGTGAGCGTTGACTCGGCGGCACTGAGCGTGGCGCGCGAAATCCGGATCCTTTTTTCGTTCAGGGTTGCGTCGAGCGAGCCTTGCTTCAAATTCACCGGACCCAACGACGACGGCAGAATGCGCATCTCGGCGCGCGTGTTCATATCAGCAAGATTGAATCCGGCGCCTTTCACCGTGCCTTGAAGATTGAGTTTGCCTTCGACGGCCTTGCCATCCGGCACCGCCTTTTGGATATCAAGCTCCTTTACCGATAGCGCCAGTTCGTAGGTAGGTCGCTTGTTACCGAGAGCGACTTTCCCGGACCAGTTAGCGCCGCCCATTTTGCTCTTGAGACGCCCATCCAGCGCGGCCACGCTATTTTGCAGCCGACCTTCCATGGAAATGGTGCCCAGAGCCCAACCCTGCACTTCGGTGGAGCGAATTTCGAACTGCGTCTTTCCGGCAATATTTTGCAGCGAGAATCCGGTCCCACCCGCTTCGACCGTTCCATGCACGACTCCGGCCAGATCCTTTCTCTCCAGCCACTGACGCAAGTCGAAGCCGCTGATCGTCATCGCCGATGTGTATCGAAGCGGATTCTGGACGGCATCAGCGCGGAATTTCCCGGCGACTTTCGCGCCCGCACTGGCCAGGTTCACGTTTCCCTTGAGATCAGCAAGAGGCCCGTCGATGGTCAAATCGCCCGCGAGATCGCGCTTCAACGGCCAGTCAGCAACAAAGTAGGAAATATCCGCAGGCGCGAGCTTATCGAGCGACGCCTGAGCTGTTATTTTCATCGCTTCTCCGTCTCGCTGGGCGATCTGGCCGTTTAACTTCACGCGGGAATTTCTGCTCACTGCCCAAAGGTTTTTTACTTTCAGCAGCGTAGGTACCGCGGCGGACTGCTGGTATTCCAGTGCGCCCTTCAAGTTGAGCTCAGGCTGCCCCGGTGAAATGAGTCCCGCGGCAACTTCGGGAAATTTAAGAACAACCTCCGAGGGCAGTATGCCGACATTGCCATCCAGGTTAAGATTTTTGAGCTGGTGAAGTGTTCCATTGCCGCTCGCAAGGCGAAGGTCGACTCTTGCATCCCGTAAACGGAGCGACTTCACCGAAATGATGAAATCAAATTTTGCTTCCGGATTGGGTTGTCGTGGCGACAATGCCTCGACTACATTCCATTGTCCCTGTTGATCCTGGCTCAGGCGCGCGCGCGGCTGCAGGGCATCGATGCTCGATATCTGAAAGCGTCCCCAGATTAACGGTAATAAAGAATAGGATAGCTCCACACGGGGAATCTGAACGAGCTCCGTTCCTTCGTATCGGAGCTCGACATTGTGCAGTGTGAGCTGGTGCCACACCGATCCTTCGAGGCGCTCCACGCTAATGGTACCGCGAATCGATTCATTGGCAGCCGCCACAGCTTTTTCCCGCGCCCACTGAACAAAATTTTCCGTGCGCGTGTAGACGACTAACCCGACTGCGACGAGCAGAAACACCAACCCCAGGCCCAGAACGGACCATTTTAGAATGCGCCAGAATTTTAGCATGGCCTAGAAATAGGCTCCGATACTGAAGTGAATTTGCCAGGATCGATCGCCGCGCGGCGGCTTGAAGGGAAAGCCGACGTCCAATCGCAGGGGTCCAACGGGCGTCGTATAGCTCACTCCGAAACCGGCGGAGAACTGCAAATCATCCACCGGGACATCGAATGATCGCTTCGAAACCTGGCCGAAGTCGAGAAAAACAGCTCCATTCAATTCTTTCCAGATTGGTCGACGTAGTTCAAGGGAGCCCTCCAAAAGACTCAGTCCGCCCAGCGGATCGCCACTGGCACTCAACGGACCGAGACGCCACCGGCCATAGCCGCGCACGCTCTTTTCTCCGCCGGAGAAAAAACGTTCAAATAGAGGAAAATTTTTGTCGGAACCGATCGCGTCGCCGAGTCCCAACTTGAGCCGGCTCGCGAACACGGTCTTCCAACCGATATCGATGTACTTCTTTGCCTCCGTTGTCATCTTATAATAGCTGAATGCACCACCCCAGATCGCGCCTGCCTGATCGACGGTAAGGGAGACGACCTCTCCCTTTTTCGGGTTAAACGGGTCATCTGCGGTATTCCACACGAGGCCCATAGTCGGTCCGGAAAGAATTCCCTTCCGCTTGATCTCTCCCAGTGCACGTACAGTAGCGGGCCCGATATCGTTGAGCTTGTCGTGTTCCAGACGGTAGCCGACAAAGCCAGTCAGCGTGGAAGAAAATCGATGATCGAGTCGAGGCGCAAAGCGGCCCGCGTTGCGAACGTAGGTTTCCTCCTTTTCCTGTTCATAGCTAATATTGACAATTCCCTGTGTGCGCGGGGAAAGAAAATGCGGTTGAGTGAAATTGATCGCCCCCGTCAGCGTGATGGAGGAATATTTTGCGAGGACAGACAGGCGCCTACCGTCGCCGAGCCAATTCAAGTGGCGCCACTCCAATAGGGTGCGAAATTGATCCTCCGTGCCGTATCCCAACCCGAGCTTGATTTCTCGATGCGCTTTTTCCGCGACTTCCACCTCCATGGGCACGACTACAGGAGTGCCCGCGGTTTCCGCCGGCGCGACTTTAACCGCACCAAAGAGATTTAAAGCCAAAATCTTTTCACGGGATTCGATGACTTTCGCCTGCGAATATGTTTCGCCGGGTTGGTAGACAAGCTCTCTTAAAACGAGTTTCGTATCGACTGTGTCCGTGCCCTTGACCTCCGTCTGGCCGAAAACGGCAATGGGTCCCGGATACACGGCATAGCGAATGCTAACGCGATGTTCATCCAAGTCTACTTCGGCCTTACGCTCAGTTTTCACGTGAGCATAGCCATTTTCCAAAAAAATGCCGCGTAAAATCTGCTCTGCTTGCTGATAATCCGCTTCGCGAAAGATTTCTCCACGTTTGACCGGCAATTTCTTGGGGAACGGCGGAGGTTTTCGATCCGCTTCGCTTCCTACGACTTCGACGTCGATCTCGGAAATCGAGACGGGCATCCCCTCATGCACTTCGATCCGCACGGCGACAAGTCCCTCGCTTTCATTGACAGTGAGATCGTACGTGACCGTTGTGTCGTAATAGCCCTGCGCCTCATAGAATCGCGGCAATCTCTCAAGGTCACTGCCGAAGGTGACCGGATCAAATGCCGGCCTTGCCTCCCACACGCGATACCAAGGCCGTGCCTTAGTCACGATAACGTCGCTCAGCTCGTCGTCCGAGAATTTTTGATTTCCGGAAAATTCAATCCGCTCCACTTTCCACTGCCGTGCGGTATCGAGAGCGTCGAGCAAAATCGCAGAAGCACTGTCGGTTAGAACAGATAAACCAGCCAGTGCCGCGACAAGAATCTGACAAAGCCGTTTCACTCGTCCTTATTAGCACGGAAATAGGCTTAAGGAATAACTCGGCGCTCAAATTTGAAGACTGCTCTTCACCGACAACGGCAGGGCGATATGGCAGCAGAAGACCGCTGAAAGGACTCGACCCGCCAGTGATTGGTGGATCAATCATGAAATTAATGGTTAAGTGAAATTGCTCGATTGGCTCACTTAAATGGGCTATCAAACCAAGAACCCAATCGTCTAATATCTAATAAAGGAGGAGAGAATTTTCCATGTGGAAGAAATTCTTATCGCTCACGGCTCTTCTGGTCGGGTTATTGTCTGCTCCGACCTTATTCACTAACGCTGTCTACGCGCAGAGCACACGCGGCACTTACACGACGACAGCCGACGTTCCTCTGAGAGCCGGACCCGGGACAAATCATCCCGTCATCACGACGTTGCCCAAAGGCATCAAAATTAACGTCGTCGCGAAGGAAGGCTATTGGCTAAAGGTCGAATCGAAACACGGTGACAAACCCGGGTACATCGACGAAAAATTCGCGCTCCGCGAAACCACCGCGCAAAGCCCTCCTCCTATTCCGAAAGCGGCGACTCCCGCATCAACAGCCGGCGCTTACCGCACGCTTAAAGATGTCGACCTCCGCGAAGGACCCGGAACAAAGTACAAGACGGTAGCCACACTGCCGGCAGGAATAAAGATCAACGTCGTCCGCGCCGAAGGCGATTGGTTGCGAGTCGAGTCCAAAAAAGGCGGCAAGCCGGGTTATCTTGAAAAAAAATCAGTTGAGCGTTGGACGGATAAATAACACCCTCACCCTTGCCCTCTCCCACTTCGTGGGCGAGGGGGGAAAACCGACATTGCGAATTCGTAGGATTCGTGCAGGTGGTTTTTATCCACATGCATTATTTTCTCTACGCACTGTAGGTAGGATGGGTGGAGGCGCTTTTTGCCGATGCCCATCATCTCTCTCGAAGCAGCGACATCCACAAGGAACTGTTGAGCGTCTGATTCTTGTCCACCAATCCACGTGACCGCCATCCCGAGAATTCCGAAACACACAATCCAGTAAACAACGAGCAGCATATGCGTTACGAAAAAGAGTAATCTGTTCGAGAAATACACAAGGGAAAGGGGAACCATCAGACCGACTGCCAAACACAAGATCCCCATTTGAATCGCAATATCGTGCCCATCACCTCCCCACTCAAAAATCGCAAATAGCGGCGGGAGCAGCGGGGCACTCATCGCAGCAACAGACGCGACCAAGATTCCCTGTGAAAAAAATAGCAGCCATAGAAAAACTAGAAATAGCCCCATACTTGTTAGAAAACTTCTCGCGGTGAGCCATCTCTCTCTAACAGAGACATTCATTGATTTGACATTGCCCTTGGGGCCAAAGAGCTAGGTCGCGCTGCTTAATTTTCGTCTCTCGTTGGTAGCGCAATCTCTACCTTGGTTTTTAGACTCACTCGAAACCCGACACCCGAAACTCGAAACCGTCTTACTACCCCTTCCCCAACTCCTGCGATCTTTTTGTCGCATTGACGACCGCATCGATCACCGTGCCGCGAAAACCTTTTTGCTCCATGGCATAGAGTCCGGCGATGGTCGTGCCGCCGGGCGAAGTAACTTCGTCTTTGAGCTCTCCCAAGTGTTTATTGCTTTCGAGCGCCATGCGCGCGGCGCCGTAGACGGTCTGCATCGCCAGCTTCAACGCGACGTCGCGCGGCAATCCGACTTGCACGCCGCCATCGGCGAGCGCTTCCATAAAGAGAAACACATAGGCAGGACCGCTACCGCTGAGCCCGGTCACCGCATCCAAATATTTTTCTTCAACCTGCAAACCGATGCCGAAGCTGTTGAGAATTGCGCCGACCTGTTCCAAGTCTGCCGCCGTGGCATGCGAGCCGCCGGCAAAACCAGCCGCGCCTGCGCCAACGACGCAGGGAATATTCGGCATCACGCGGACGACACGCGCTCCATGTGCCAATTGACTCTCGATCCGCGCCAACGGCACACCCGCGGCAACAGAAACTACGAGTTTGGCTTTGCCGATTTTTTTGGTGATCTCCTTAGCCACCGGGTCGACGATCTGAGGCTTGACCGCGAGGATAACGATATCGGCGAAATCGCACAGCTCGCCGTTGTCCGGTGTTGCCTTGATGCCGAGCTCTTGAGCGATCGATTGCCGCAATCCATCGCTAACATCGCTGGCCATGACATTCTCCTTATTTGCCAGCCCGGCACGAATCACTCCGCGAGCAATTGCAGAACCGATCTTTCCTGCACCGATGACGCCAATTTTTTCTTTCAACACTGGAAACCTCCTTGACCCGGAACCAGGTGCACGCCAGCATAAATGGAACGATCAGGAACTTCAAAGTCTATGATTCAATTTGGTGTCACCGATCGAAAGTAGGGGCAGGCCCTGCTGTTATTCGGAAGGACGAGCGCGGCAGCGCCCTGACAAAATATTGCGAATCGAACTATTACCGACCGTGAAAACAAAAGGCCTCCGGTAATCTGCCGGAGGCCTTCACGATTTCGCTAATGTACGCGGCCTAGTATCTCTTGCCCAAGTCCTGCAGCGCTTTCAACGCCTCCGCATCGTCGGGGGCGAGCGAAAGGATCTCGCGATATTTCTGTTCCGCGTCTTTGATTCTTCCCAATTGCGCATAAGCCTGACCAAGCGAATAACGCAGGTCATTTCTTCGGCGCCGCATACGCAAAGCTTCCGAATATTCATCGGCTGCCTTTTCCCACATGCCGAGCTTATAATAAACAACTCCTAACTCGGAATGAACCGTGGCAGACTCCTCCCCCTTGGATTTGGACTTCTCGAGCAGTGACCGCGCCTCCTGCATCTGTTTTTTGACCTGACCTTCGTCCGTCGACTTTTGCGCCTTTGCCCCAATCAGACGTCCCCATGCCAGCAATACGGCCGGGTGATCGGGTTGCAGATCGCGTGCCCGGGTAAACCATTTCTCGGCTTCCGGCAGGTCTCCGGAATGAAGCGCGATGTTGCCCAAGCCGAGATACGGCAGAACTTCTTTGTGGCCCATCTCGATGGTCTTTTGATAAATCACCTTCGCTTCGGGCAAGTAGAATTCGTCGCTCATGGCCAAAACTTCAGGGATATACTCCTCGCCTTGCTCCAGCGCTGCGAGCGCTTCCTTGGCGCCCTCTGTGCTTTTGTCCTGCTCGAGCAAGATTCTCATCTTCAAGAGGTGAAACTTGGGATTTTTCGGATCAAGCTTGATCGCTTGTTCGAGCTCGGTCAATGCCCGGTTCCTCGCAATACTCGCCGCGTACGCTTGCGCCAAGTAAAAATGATGCATCGCCTGCGGTATGGGCGGCGGCTTGGATTTGAGCCATGGCGGCGTGTCGACGAGAAACGGCGTCATGATTCTGCGATTGAGCTCGGTCGTCGAACGGCGCAGATTTTTTGGCGCGGAAAACTCGAGCTCCGCGCCGTCATCCGTATTGATCGACGCGCCCTTGGAAAAAGCCAGGAATCCGTCGCGATTCATGCGGTAGAACCCTTGGACCGCATACACATCGGACAGTCCGAGGTAATCGAGATCCGATCGCAGCATTTTGTTGTTGTCGTAAATTTCTTTGACCGCCGCATAATCGAAAATCTGCTCTTTCTTGCTGCCGATCAAGAGAAAATCGCTTTCCTTCATGCTCCACAGCGATACGTAAGGAAATGATTCCACGAAGGTGCGAAAGACCATGCGGAAATCGTCGGGCGACATGGAGTAATTGTGAAACCACTGGGCGAATATTCCATCGTCCTTAATCTTTGACTTGACGACTTGATAAAACTCGCGAGTGTAGAGATTGGCGATTCCGGCGATCCATGGATTCGACGGCTCGGCGGTGATGACGTCGTAGTATTTGGGCGTCGCCAGGATATAGTTGCGCCCGTCCGTCGGTATCACGCGCACTCTCTTGTCTTCGAGCACGCTCGAGTGGCGCGACTGACGGGCGTTGCGGTAAAGCCGGTCGATAGCGCCGCGGTAATCGAGATCTTCCGACCGTTTCATCAACTGGGTGCGAGCTTCCGATTCCATCACGCCCTTGTAGTAGAGCCGTTTTTCTTTCTCGTCGTACCACGCTCGGCTGTTTGGGTCGTCGTCAACAGAATCGTATACGAATCGAGGGCGAACGCTTGGCGTTGCGGGAAAAGTAACGCCCGGCGGAAGCTTATCAATTGCGACCCAAGCGCGGTCGAAGAACTTGCTCGCTTGGATCATCGCCGGCTCGATCTCGATGACTTCGATTTCCTTCAACGATTTGAATGTCGCGAGCGCCTTTGCCGACATGCCGGTGCCGAGCCCGATAGTGAGCGCCCTTTCGGCCTTCGGGTGCAGCAGCATGGCGACGTAGCTGGTCATCAGCTGGCTCAACGCATCGCCGTAAGACCCGTCGATCTTGCCGTTCGATTTGAAGTAAAGGTAGTCGCTCCCCGGAATGCGGTGCACGCTCACGGTCGTCGTCAAGCCCTCGCGATAAAAGAGAACATCGTCGCGCTTCATCTCTTCGATACGCAGCGAATCGGTGGGCAGCGATTCATAACGGTCGGCGTAGATCGTCACACCGCTGGTGAGAACATGGGGATCCCAGCGGCGAATTTTCACGGGAACGATAACCGCCAGAACAACTACCGCCAATCCGAGACCGTATCGCGGCACGAATGAAAGTCTCGGATCGCTGATGACGAGCCAAGCTCCGATTAAAAGATTCATCACCACGGCGAAGATGATCGTGTTTTGCACGCCAAGGTTTGGAATCAGGATAAAACCGCCGGCAAACGCGCCGAGAACCGCGCCGAGCGTGTTCGCCGCGTAGGAGCTGCCAACGCCGCTACCGACCCGATACAGGCTCTGGGTAAACAGACGCGCAACCAAGGGAAACGTCATGCCCAAGAGAACGGTCGGAATGAACATCACCAGTGAAGATACGAAAATTTGCAGATAGAGAAACACCGTGAACGTCTCGCCAAATCCGTGCAGCAAGCGCAGAAAGATTAACGGCAGTCTTTCAAAAAGCGGTATGGTCGCGAGCGCCGACAAGCCAACCCAGAGTTCGACTAAGCCGAAGGTGCTCAATCTGGCCTCGCGTTCACCGAGAAAGCGCGCGTAAATAAAACCGCCAAGCGCGAGACCAATCAAAAACGTGACAAGCATCGTAGAAAACGAATAAATGGAGCTGCCGATCACCAATGTTAACGACCGGGTCCAGGCATTTTCGTAAACCAACGACGCAAAACCCGACAATCCGAAAGACGTCAAGACCACCCAACGCAATAGCGAAGCACTTTGCGCTTCCGGAGCGCGGGTTTCCTCAGCGGCTGGTTCCGGGACGATTTCCAGCGGGGTCTTGTCGCGGATCCTATCGACGATAAGAATAACGACGGCAATCACCAAGTTGACTCCCGCGGCTACATAAACCGTCCGACGCATTCCTAGCGTCGGTATCAGAAAAAATCCGCCTGCAGCGCAGCCGATAACCGCGCCCAGCGTGTTCGTCGCATACAGGTCGCCGACTCGGCGCCCGAACTGGGCAAAGCTGCGGACGAAAAACCGGCTCAACACCGGCAATGTCGCGCCCATCAACAGAGTCGGGAAAACCAATAAGACAAACGAGAGAAAGAACAGCACCAAATTAAAAAGAAATGGATAGCTTTCGTTCAGCCCGAAAATCGGACCATAGATTTTTTGCGCCGCGACAAAAATCCATGGCACTAGGAACCCGTATACCCCGACGCCTGCTTCGAGAATGCCGTACAACAGAAAATCGTTTTTCCCTCGGTCGGCGATCTGACCGAAAACGTAGCTGCCGATAGCCAAGCCGGCCATGAATGCGGACAACACGGTTGCGATCGCGTACGTGGTATTGCCGAAAATCTGCGTGAGCATCCGCGTCCACACCACCTGATAAATCAAACCGGCCGCGCCGGAAAAAAAGAAACAGAAAAGACCGACGAGAAGCAGCCAGTCTTGTTTAGAACGTTGAGCACCGTCCGTCATAGATTCTCCCCAGTAAATCCAAAAACAATTCAGGCAGTGATAGCAAGCCGTCGGCTAACTGTAAAGGGTCGCTGCGTCCGAAAGCGCTCGGTCGCGCGGCACAAACGTGCAATTTTCCGCGTAACTTTGGCGTGATCGGGAGCGAGTATCGTTTCTGCGTTCGTTGACTTTGAGAAAATTGTCGTATATTCATTTACTCCGTCCAGACATCCTGAATCTTAGAATTTTCCCACATATTTGTTGTCCGATTGGGTCTAAAAAGTTCGAATTAATAAGTCAGAGTCGTTCTTTTTTCGCGACCGTAAGAACCGTAGCTTGCAAAAGACGTAAAATATTCGGAGGAAACCAATGGCAAACGCACAAAGAGATGGAGCAGCGCCGGAAGAGGTCAGAGATTTACGCAGTGCCATCGAATGGATGAAAAAGGAAGGGGACATCCTTTTCACGGATAAAGAAGTCGACCCAGACCTGGAAATCACCGGCATCCAGAAACAATTAGACGGCGGCTGCCCGATTTTGTTCAACAACGTCAAGGGCAAGCCGCACCACCGCTGTATTACCAACCTGTTCGGTGACATGAGCGTGATCAATAAGATGTTTGGCTGGAAGGATCACGCCGACCGTACGAGAAAGTTGGCCTATGCGATTACTCATCCAATCGCGCCCATCGCCGTCGATCAAAAGGACGCGCCGGTGCAGGAAGAAGTTTACGAAAAACCGGCTGAAGCGAATGACTTTGTGGTGCCGATCCGCCATACCAACATCGAGCCCGAGCTCACCGTCGGTTCCGGTAACCGGCTCATCTCCGGGGAATACTTCAATGGCGGGACCGACCTTGGTTATAACCGCATGAACTTCCGGTGGGGCAACGTCGGCACGTTTCAAATCTCTCCCGGCTCGCACATGTGGCAGGTGGTCAGCAAGTATTACAAAGACAACAAGATGGTGCCCATCACCATGAACTTCGGCCTGCCTCCCGCAGGGACACTCCTCGCAGGTGCCGGTTTCGATTACGTCATCCTGCCGCAGGGCTGCGACGAAGTCGGTATGGCCGGCGCGGTGCAAGGCGCGCCGATGCGTTTGGTGAAAGCTCGCACGGTGGACGCCTACGGCCTTGCCGATGCCGAAGTCGTTCTTGAGGGCTACGTCAATCCTCGCGACCGCCGCTTCGAAACCGCCGAATCGGAAAAGGCTGGTATTCAAGGTCGCTTTCACTTCCACCCGGAGTGGGCCGGGTACATGGGTAAGGCGTACAAAGCGCCGACCTTCCATGTTACCGCCGTCACTACGCGCAAGCGCGAAAGCAAGCCGATCATTTTCACGCTGGGTGTACATACTCTAGACGACCACAATATCGACACGACAATCCGCGAAGCATCGATGTTTGAGCTCTGCGAGAGAATGCAACCGGGAATCATCATGGACGTCAACATTCCTTACTGCATGACCGATTGGGGCGGAGCGATTATTCAGGTCAAAAAACGCAATCGCATCGAAGAAGGATGGCAGCGTAATTTCATGGCGGCCATCCTGGCGACGTCACAAGGCTCGCGATTGGTGATCGCTGTTAGCGAAGATTCCGATCCCTACGATATGGACGACATCATCTGGTGTCTTACCACCCGCGTCAATCCAAAGACCGACATTATCAATCCGCTCCCGGGCGGCCGTGGCCAGACCTTCATGCCCGCTGAACGCATGACCGCGGGCGAAAGAGAGTGGACTGCGTCGAATACTATGTTCGAGGGCGGTATGGGCATCGACGCGACCGTGCCGTTCGGTTACGAGAGCGACTTCATGCGTCCGGTTTATCCGGTTGACAGAGTCGATCTCAAAAAGTGGTTCAGTGAAAAAGATATCCAGAACGCCAAGACCCGCATGCAGGGTTGGGTGCACTCCTTGGCGCGCACCGGAAGATAAAAAATTCTGCGATTGAATCGCGCTCCAGAGGGCAAGGATAAAATTCTTGCTCTTTGTTATTTGTGTTCGTCGGGCGGAATCGCTCATTTACCACACAGAGTTCGCAGACGGTCGCCAAATTCTTGCCGCCGCGCGTTGACTTCGCCAACTACTTTTGTTAACTACGCAGAAGCTCTCAACGAAACTGATCGCCTCCTGCCTTTTTGTCTTTGACTAATCGAGAGATGAAGTATGGAGAGACGTCCTCAAAAAACGCGCGCTCATACTTTAACCTGCGGCGCCCACTGCGCCAAGCTGATTTTTGTCGCTATACTATTTGCTCCAGCACTATTCGCATCCAAACAATTGTCCGAGAAGGCGACGCCGGCATCCGCTTCTAAAGTCAAACCGGTCGAAGTGTCTGAAAAGCCGAGGCCGAAAGAACTCGTCGTGATCTACTCGATCGTCAAGTCGCACCGTCCGGATATCACGGACGCTGAAATCTGGAACATCTCGGAAGTCATCTGGGAGGAAAGTTTCAAGCGCAAGCTCGATCCCCTGTTAGTACTGGCGTTGATTCAAATAGAAAGCGGCTTTCAGCACACTGCAGTGTCGCCGAGTGGGGCACGCGGGATCATGCAGATCATGCCGGAGACGGGCAGGTTTCTGGCCAAATTACTCGGTCGAGAACACGGACTGCGGCCGATTGACTTTAGACCGGAATCGCTCGACGATCCGCAGCTTAACATCCGCTTGGGAATTTACTACCTGCACGGCCTAATGAAGCAGTTTCGAGACTTAAGCCTGACACTGAGCGCCTACAACGTCGGACCGGCGGAGATTCAAAATCGTCTCGACAACGATCTCGAATTGGCCGACGAATTCGCCGCCCTAGTGCTCGACGCTTACCAGCGCTATAGGAACGCGAAACAGCCGCGGTTCTAGCTAGAATAACTATCTCCAATCACAACCCTGCCGGGTTTCACTGCACCGATTTTTCATCACGCGAAAAACCAAGACCTCAAACATTTTAAGCCCACATATCGGTCGCAGTCGTGTGGCAATTCGTCGGGTCGCTATAATGGCAATGCTACCTACTCTCATGTTAAATAATGAAGAGAATCGCGCAAATCACGTCGATGAATAGACCAAGCGTATTGCTGCTCACGCAAGAAGCGTGGAACGAGATATCCCGGCACGCGCAGGAAACCTTTCCAGAAGAATGTTGCGGCGTGGTGCTTTCGGCGGCCGGACTGGATTACGTACATCGCTTGAAAAACATCCAAAACAAACTTCACGCGCTTGACCCGCTGACGTATCCGCGCACAGCCGCGATCGCCTATGCGATGGACCCACTGGAGCTCGAGTCGGTGATCGCAAAAGGCGAAGCCAGGAGTCATAAACTCAAGGCTTTTTATCATTCACACCCCGAACACGACGCTTATTTTTCGGATGAAGACAAAGCTTTTGCCAGT
Organism: Binatia bacterium; assembly: GCA_036505755.1. Classification (GTDB taxonomy): domain Bacteria; phylum Desulfobacterota; class Binatia; order UBA9968; family UBA9968; genus DP-20. Next base: position 30,628 of record DASXSW010000459.1, read on the forward strand.
CCGTTCGGCGAACCCACCTATCCCGAGAGCGCGCAAATCGTCATCTCCATCTATAACCGCGCGGTAAAAATTATCCGTGCTTTCAGCTGGTCCGACGAAAACAACGATTTCGTCGAAGTTCCCATCGATAGAACCGAATCGCATGTCGGAAGCACGTGACAAGTTCGTCGACTCCCAGGGACTTCCGATTCACTATCTCGAATGGGGCGAGCCCGCGGGCGAACCGCTCGTGCTGGTTCATGGTTATCTGGATCTCGCGCATAGCTGGAAACCCTTCGTCGCCTCACTACAAGAACGACTGGGAAAATCGGCTTGGATCATCGCCCCCGACTGCCGCGGCCATGGCGATAGTGGATGGATCGGCGCCGGCGGCTACTATCATTTTCCCGATTACGTCTTCGATCTCGAATGCGTGATTCGAGCCCTCGGTCTAACGCAGCTTAAGCTCATCGGCCACTCGATGGGCGGAACCATTTCCTTTCTCTATGCCGGAACTTTTCCAAAGCGCGTGAGTCAACTCGTCCTCATCGAAGGCATTGGACCGCCGGGCATGAATTTTTCCGACGCGCCGCTGAGAATGGAAAAGTGGATCACCGAAGTGCGCGAACGCGGGCGCCGCCACTTTCGCGTGTACACGAGCGTCGAGGCGGGCGCCAGCCAGCTGCGGCAAACGAATCCTCGATTGAATGGCGCATGGGCGCTTGAACTGGCGCGCGCCGGCATGAAACAAAACGACCAAGGGAGGTGGATTTGGAAGTTCGATCTGCTCCACCGCACCAACGCGCCGCAACCATTTTACACTCCGCAGGCTTTGGAATTTTTTCGTCGCATCGAATGTCCGGTGCTTATTGTCGACGGCAAGGAGAGCCGGCAAACGCGGCGAACCGACAAACAAGAACGCTGCGATGCCATACGGAACCACCGTCGGGTGGCCATCGATCACGCCGGCCACATGGTGCATCACGACAATCCGGCGGAGTTGGCCGAAGTTATCGCAACTTTCTTGAAATTGTAACCGCCCGGTTACATCGAAAGGGAAAATTCTATTTGTCGCATTACCGTCGTTATCGAAAGTGAAAGGAAAATATCGGTGCACCGATTGCAGAGCTTGACTATTGAAGTGGATTTCGGCGATTATGATCTCGTAGTCAGCGAGATCGGCTGACGATTGAATCTTAGAAGGATACTCCGAGGATTGATTGTGCGTAAAAGCAATTTATCGCGAAACGGCAGCGAGCCGGTCAACAGGAAAACTCATGGCTCAGAAAACCGGAGCGGGCCGTCTGAGCATAACTGCGCGAAGCTTGCGCAACCTTCGAGTCCCAACATCGCGCTGACACTAAAACATTTCCATCGTCGCAATGACAAATCCGCGACGGCGGCCGAGAGCAAGCGTCTCTATCTCGGGGTCGGCGATGAAGTCAATCACCTGCGCTACGAAGAATGGGGTATCGGCGTGGTCATGGAAGTGATGACCTCTTCGATTCCCGGTGGCACTTGTCTCGCGCGCGTACGCTTTCAAGACGGACAACTCCGCTGCTTCAACAACGATCTCGATAACGAAGCCTGCTGTTACTACTTCGGCGTGCGCCGCTATTGGAATCCGACTCACGGCGTCGAATCTATTCGTTCCAGATTTTTTATGCGAGGATAGCTCAATGTTGAATCAAATTACGCGCGCCTCGGCTTTACTGGCTCTGGTGTTGACCTGTGTGTTTCCCATCGTTGGCAATGCCGAGGATACCATTGAAAGAGCCGGTGTCGGCGTGGGTGTGACGGCTGGCAATATGTGGTTTTTACCCATTAAGGCGATCGAGGTAACCATCGGCGCCCTCAGCGGAGCGCTCTCTTATGTCGTGACCGGTGGCAATGCGGATCTGACGAAACAAATCTGGCGCGACACGACAGAAGGGCCCTACGCAATCACCCCTGACGTTGCCCGCATGGCCGTCGGCCGGCGCCCCGAGCTTGACGAGAAAAACTAAAAGCGGCATGTAACCACACCGTGTAGTCACATGCCGCTTGTCGAACAGACAGTCCGTCTTTGCTTTTAAGCTAAGTTTGCTTTGAAGAATCCAGCCGTCCTCGACCAGGCGTCCTTCGCAGATTCCGGGTTATAGCGGTCCGCATTAGTATTATTGTTAAACGCGTGCTTTGCGCCGGGGTACACCTTGACGTCAAAGCTTTTGCCGGCTTTTGCCATGGCCGCCTTCAAGGGTTCGACACCGGGCATGATGTTCGGATCGTCAGCGGCGTAATTACCCATAACCTTGCAGGGAATGTTGGCGACCGAATCGAGCGGGTCAGGGTTTCGTCCATAGTAAACCACCGCGGCATTGAGATCTTTGCACTTGGTCGCGAAATTTAGCGACTGACCTCCGCCCCAGCAGTAGCCGACGACGCCAAATTTGCCGTTGACGTAGTTCTGCTTTTTCATATACGCCACTGCGCTGCTCAAATCTTCCGCAACCATCGCACCGTTTACCTTCTTGATTTCCTCCGTAGCCGCATCGCTGCCGCCGAACTTATCACTGCCACCGACCCGTCCCATGCAGTCCACCGCGACGGCTGCAAAGCCTTCCTTGGCGAAACGACGGGCGACGTCTTTGATATGCCCGACAAGTCCCCGGTTCTCATGAATCACGAGAACCGTGCCCAAGTTTCTGCCATCCTTTGGCCGCGAAACGTAGGCGCTGACAGTCCCAGCGGCGCCGGGAAACTGCACCATTTCCGACGTTAAGCTCGAATCATTCGGATCGACGATATTGTCTATGGTCTGAGCCATTGGTAAAAACCTCCTTCAAAAAATTTTTCAGCTTTTGTCCCAGCTATAGCGAAAAACGAATTCCAAATCTAGACCCGTTTGTCCGTCGATGCGATAAAATTGCAGTCGCCAAAAACAACAACGGCGCCCGCAGGCGCCGTCTGAGATATGATAAAAAAATGTTCCGGAGCTAAGCCCGCTGTGGTAAGGACCCCGGGCTAAGTTGACGTCGAGCTCGACGCCGAGGATTTGTCGCTTTTGCTCGACGAGCTTTCAATCTTCTTGGATTCGCTCTTGGACTCCGCAGACCCCTGGGCTTTGTTTGTAGATGAGCCTTCGCTCTTGGTTTCTGACGATGATTTCGAACCGTTGCCGCTTTTAGCATCCCCGTTTTGCCCCTTACGGGCGTAATCGGTGATGTACCAGCCGGTACCTTTGAGCTGGAACGATGTGTTAGAGATGAGTTTTTTGACCTTGCTTTTGCAGGTGGGGCACCTCGCCAACGGCCTGTCGGTAATTTTCTGAGTGGTCTCAAACGTGCCGCACTTTTGGCATTTGTACTCGTAAATAGGCATGTAAATTCCTCGGCTTAGGCGCTCCAGTGATTACCTTAATCACTGTCCTTTCGGATGTCAATTGAGCGCCCTGACTCAATGCTATCACGCTCCAGCGTTGCGATCCGTGCCATCAACCTTCATATGTGGTCCGCCGAACGCTTCCGAGCGGTTGCCAAACAGCACTAATGGTTCGGTGCCGTTGTTGGTGATTTGGTAATAATCCTTAGCCTCCAGGAAAAGGACCTCGTTTTTCCGAATCGGACGTTCTTCCCCCTTCAAACCCTTGACTACGCCCTTGCCGGAAAGAACCAAAAAAGTTTCAGGATTGGCGTGATAGTGCATATCCGTGCCGTCACCTGGAACGAAGTAAAGCATCCA
>DASXSW010000460.1:0-4617 GCA_036505755.1 Binatia bacterium
TGTCCCTCGCCAGCCGGGGTGAATGGGCCGGCGAACTGACGCACAAGACCAAAGACGGCCGGCGAATTATCGTCGAGAGTCGCTTCAAGCTCATTAGCGATCGAGCGGGAGGCCGAGTCGTGCTCGAGTGCACGCGCGATATCACCAGTCGCAAGCGGACGGCTCAACGTCTGATGATCGAGCGAGCAGTGACGCGGATTTTGGCTGAATCGCAGACCATGGCGGAGGCGTGCGGCGATTTACTGCAAACAATCGGTGAAGGCATGGGCTGGGATCTGGCAATTTTCTGGACCCTCGACGGGAACCGACAAGCGCTCAGTTGTTTGGAGACGTGGCATCGTCCTGCAAAGAGGTTTGCGAAATTTATCGAGCAGAGCTGCAACCTTGTTCTTGCCCGCGGCAAGGATTTGCCCGGACGGGTTTGGGCCAACAAAGAATCGCTTTGGGTTTCCGATATTGCCACAGCAAGCGATTCATCACGCAGTCAATGCGCAGCCGACGAGGGGCTGCACGGCGCGTTCGCCTTTCCGATCATGCTGCGCGATGAAATTTTAGCCGTCGCGGAATTCGTCAGCGACAAAGTTCGTGAGGAAGACGCGGAACTGCTCGAGATCGTGCAAACGATTGGCAGTGAGATCAGCCAATTCATCGAACGTGTGCGCGCGGAGGAGGCGCTGCGCCGAAGCGAGGAGCGGCTGCGCAACCAGGCCCAAGAACTGGAGCAGCAACTCATGGCATCCGGTCGCCTGGTCGCGGTTGGAGAATTGACTGCGTCCATGGCGCACGAATTCAACAATCCCTTAGGGATCATCTTGGGTTTTGCCCAGGGATTGCTCAGCGGCATGGATCCCTCCGAGGAAAATTACCGCCACGTGCAGATCATTGCTGAAGAGGCCAAACGGTGTGAGAAGCTGGTCCAGGAGGTGCTAGAATTCGGCCGACCCAAAAGCGCGGATTTTGCTCTGACGCGGATCGACGAGATCATCCATAAGACGATAGACTTAGTGAAAGGCCACGCGGCAAAGAATCATGTCGAAACCGTAACGACGATAGAAGAAGATTTGCCGCGACTCTACGTAGACGCTCAGCAGGTACAACAAGTGATCTTGAATCTGTGCTTGAACGCCGTGGATGCCATGCCAACGGGCGGCAAGTTGACCGTGGGAGCGGCGAGAGATTCAACCGATCGAATCACCATAACGGTAAGCGATACCGGCTACGGAATCGATGCTGAAACCGCGCGGAAGATTTTTCAGCCGTTTTTTACCGCAAAGAAGAGGCGTGGACTGGGTCTTGGCCTTTCAATTTGCGATCGTATTGTCAAAGCGCATGGCGGCAGGATTACCGTGAACAGTAAGCCGGGCGAGGGAACGACTTTCGCGGTTCTTCTGCCGCTCGATAGCAATCCTGCGACAAAGCAGCGGACAGAGACGACAACTGCAGAAACTCAATCCATCGATCGCTGAATTTTATCTCAGATCTTTATTGGGCATTTTTTGACTTCTCGAAAAATGTAGGGAGATTTCACACACAGCCGTACAGACACCCCTACATATAAATTAAATTTCCTGCCATTGGCCGTCAGTGGTTTTTATCTTTAAAATTGCGATTTTAACGGAATTTTCATTCATGTGGCATCACATTTGCCCTCTCTTTAGACATTTGAGAAGCGAGGCTTCGTTCCGTCGACAGCCAACCAGAAATCCGACAGTTGAGACGGATGCCGAGAGGGGCGCTGTCAGATGCCCGGTAATTTATGCGTCGCGATCTGAACTTTTTACGTGCCTCGGGAAATTATCTCAGCGTCACCGGGCGTATCTCGACGCTGCTGTTGTCTTTATTGCTTTCGTGTCAAGCTTTCGGCGCGTTAATGGAATCTTCTCGGCAGCACACGGGAGCAACAATAGCCACGTCAGTGCCGTTGCCGCGGCAAGAGCAGTTGCAAGCGGATCGACCGCCTGAAAGCGTCAAAAAAACAAAAAGCATCGGAAGCCTGCGAAACAGGCTCACGCAGTTGGGCAAAGCTTCCTGGTATGGGCCGGGTTTTCATGGAAAGCCAACTGCCAGCGGGGAGGTTTTTGATCAATCTTTGATGACTGCCGCGCACAATACTTTTCCGCTGGGCAGCAGAGCGAAAGTTACCAACCTGGCGAATGGACATTCCGTGGAAGTAAGAATCAATGATCGCGGACCGCATGCAGCCGGGCGAATCATTGATTTATCGCGGGCGGCCGCCGGCGCCCTTGGAATGGTCAGTCACGGTGTCGCGCGAGTGCAAGTGGAAGTCCTCTCCATTGCTGAAGGGTGACCTCCCAAGACCGTCAATAGATATCGTTTTCGATCGCGTCAGAGACTTCGCGAACGGCTATCTGCACGATGCGTTCTTCGCTCTCGCCGTCAGCGACTTACGTTCCTTGTCCAAATTCAATGTGCTCGCCCATTCCGTGGCCGGGAACTTCATCTACCGGCCCAATCCAGCTCGCCAAGTCACCCCAGTGACGTGCATCTTGCGATGATCAATTAAGAATTCTAGACTGGACCTCCTCGGCGGACCGCCAGTCATCCAGGTTCGCGTGAGGTCGGAACAACCGGAGTATTTTCAGCAACTGGCGCTGCGCAGAAAGCAGCTAGCAAGGACAAACATGGCAGCAGGCAAAATACTAGTCGTCGATGATGACTCTAATCTTCTCGAGTTGATGAAGACCCGGGTTGAAACCGCGGATTATGAAGTGACCACGGCCTTTAACGCGGAAGAGGCCAAACTCGCCGCGAAGAACGTTGTTTTTGATCTCTCGGTGGTGGATATGAAACTCGAGGGCCATGACGGCATTTCCTTGATGGAGGAACTGCATGAAAGCCATCCGGAAATGCCAGTCATCATTTTGACCGGGTACGGCAGCATCGACAGCGCCGTCGAAGCAATGAAACGAGGCGCTTACAATTATCTAACAAAGCCGTTTGACGCCCGCGAGTTGCTATTGCAAATTTCTCGCGCGCTCGAAAAGCAACAGCTCACCGCGGAAAACCGGCGCTTGAAAGGTCTGTTAGAAGAGCGATACGGATTTACCAACATCGTCACCAAGAGCGAGGCGATGCGTCGGGTGCTCGAGGCCGTATCGCGCATCGCCAAGACGGATTCGACGGTTTACATTCATGGCGAAAGTGGAACCGGGAAAGAGTTGATTGCCAAGGCGATCCATTTAGCGAGCGATCGCAAAGATGGATTATTTGTCGCGATCAATTGTGCCGCGATCCCGGAAAATCTTCTGGAGAGCGAGTTATTCGGCCACGAAAAGGGAGCCTTTACCGGCGCCGTTCGTAGCACCAAAGGCTTGTTTGCTCAGGCCCACGAGGGCACGATCTTTTTGGATGAGATCGGCGATATGCCTTTGCCCGTGCAGGCCAAACTACTTCGAGTCTTGGAAGAACGGCAATACTATCCGGTCGGCAGCGAAAAACCGGTAAAGGTCAACGTCAGAGTGCTCGTAGCAACTAACAAGGTGTTGGAAGAGGAAGTCAAAAAGGGGCTATTCCGCGAGGATCTGTTTTACCGGATTCATGTTATTCCTATTCATTTACCTCCGCTGCGCGAGAGAAAGGAAGATATCCCGCATTTGGTGGATCATTTTTTAAAAATATTTGCCGAGCAGGCTAAAAGAGAAGTCAAAGGTCTCACTCCTCAAGCGATGAAAAAGCTGATGGACTACGACTGGCCGGGAAACGTACGGGAGCTGGAAAACATCATCGAATACGGCGTCGTCATGGCGGAGGGACTAATCACGGATGATCTCATTCTGCAAACGAAAGTTGCCATCGACGTGGCGCCCCTAGATGGCTCGCGGCCGACAAGTCATGTGTCACAGGAAGGTCCGCTGAAATCACTCCGAGAGGCGAGAGCGGAATTCGAGAAGGCTTATCTCATTCGCGTGTTGGAGTCCTGCGACGGCAAGGCCGCGAAAGCGGCGGAAATAGCCGGCAAGTATCGCGCCGATTTTTATGACCTGCTGAAAAAACACGGCATTAAGATTCAGGATTTCAAGAGCTCCGAGTAGGATGATCACCTTTCTCGGAGCTCTTCGTCACGCTCCGTCCGGCGACCACGTTTTTTATTCCGCTTGAATAAAATTTTTCTCTTTCGAGTCTAAGCAAAGCGCAGTCCGTTAATCCGGTTCGGAGCGAGTGGAAAAATCCGACAAAATCGTTGGGAGGCGAGGCCGCTCGGCGAAAATCTAATTAAATCGATACGTCGACCCTTGGTACAAGCCTTGCTCATTAATTGAATAGGATTGATGTGAGGAGGGTTTACACGCCGAACAGGCAGTTTTATGCCCAGGGAGGTCATCATGCGTAAGATTGCGATTGGCCTATTGGTGATCGTTGTATTAACGACAGGATTGGGGTGTTCCACGCATAGCAGAACAGTGACGACTGAGACCAGGGATTATCCAGCGGGCGTGGAAAGGAGAACTGAAACCTCGACCGAGACTCGAAGCGAATCCGGCGGCGTGTTGAGTAGCACCGTCGATGTCGTGGGCGAGGTGATTGCTCTTCCGTTTCGCGCAGTCGGCGGCTTGATCAGAGGAATCTTCTGAAGCTGCAGTCACTGCGAGTGATGGT
>DASXSW010000461.1:0-4491 GCA_036505755.1 Binatia bacterium
GCGCGCGCGGAACGCTACGGCGGCGCGCGCACGAGGAGCAGCGAACCCCAGCCGGCACAACCGCCTTTGGGGTGGATTATGGGCGGGCCGTTGATCGCAAGCTTCGATAAGGGAGACGTACGCATGACTCCCGGCGGTCTCGCCGTGTATGGCGACGACGAGTTGCACGAGATCAACCTCGGCGTCAAAGGGGAGGACGGGCGCGACGGGCGCATCAACACATTCTACGATGCGATCGTGCGCGACCTGCCGCTGCCCGCCGACGGCGCTTGGGGAATGGCCACCCTGGAAGTGATCTTGGCGATCGAAGAGTCAGGCAGGACGCGTAAGGAAGCCTTTCTCGGGCACCAGGTACCTACGGTCGACTAGCGACCGCTTTGCGGCGGTTCAAAGTTCAATGTTCAAAGTTCAAAGTCAGATTCGCTGCGCTCTGATACGGGCGAAGCCAGTTCCAAACGTTCCAGACGTTCCACCGCTGCGCTCCGTTCCAGTCGTTCAAATCGTTTAAAGAAACAAAACGTCAAATTCAGGCGCAAATTCAGGCGTCAGGTCTTGCAGTGCAACATCCAGACAACGGAAAAGAAGTTCCTATTGTTTTGCCTGAGTCGTCAGCCGACTGAGGTTCGCTTTTGCGCATTCGCCGGCCACCTGGAGCAAACGCTTCTGGCTTTCGTTGCCGACGACGAACGGATGGGATCCCCCGGGCGGGCGCGTCTGGAGAGCGGCGATCTTCTCCATCACTTTGCTGTTATCCGGATGGTTTGTGAGGACAACGTCCACACGGGCCTTCTCCACGATGTCGGAGAAGCGCTGCGCGGAGTTGCTGTAGGTGCGGAAGTTTTCCTGTGTCCGCGGGAAATTAAACGCTGTTCCGCCCCACATCGCGGCCAAATGCTCTTTACCGCCGTCCTTCAACGGCACGAGCAAGGAGATGGTACCCGGAGTGTGCCCGGGCGTCAGATAAAGCGTTAGCGTCGTATCCCCCAAGGTTAGTTTCTGTCCGTCGGTGACGACCATGTCCCGTTGCGGCCAGTTGGGGTTGCGCTGACTCTTCATAAACTCCCAGTCCGCTGCCGACATCAGAATGCGCGCGCCTAAACGGCTCTGGAGATAAGGGGCGCCGGCATAATGATCTGCATGCCCGTGGGTCACGATAACGTATTTGATCTTCGTCGGATCCAGACCCAATTTTCTCAGCCCGTTCACGATTTCGTCTTCGACGGAGTACTCATACAGTGCGTCAATCAGGATGATTCCCTCTGAGGTAGTGACCGCCCAAGCAGCTACGGGCTTGCTGCCGACATAATACAAATTGTCGAATACTTTGGCCGGTTCGGCGTGCCATTCCGAAGCCGGCGGCGGGGCCGGGGAAGCCGCCGGAGCCGCCGGTTGCGCGGCCGGCGCGCGGGGTTCGGCACAAAGGTTTTCGAACATGCGGGAGTAATCGTTCCCGGCGGCCTGCTTAGCTAACGCCACATGGGCCTCAACAGAATCGGCCGCAGCTTGCGCGCCGGCGTTTGTGGGTCCATAGCTAATGGCCATCAAAAAAGCACATAGTGCGCACACCCAATTAACCTTCATGACGGACCTCCTCGTCGGAACACTTGTTTTACCGTCTCAACAAAATAGCGGCTCAACTTTTTTATCGCTTCCTAGCGTTTGCCATAGAGCTTCTCAAAGAACCCGCTCTTCTTCAGCTCGTCGACGAAGCGCAGATCGACGAAATCCTCCGCCTTGGCCTTTGCGGCCTTGGGATCGATGCTCGCCTGGATCTCCAGGGTGTTTTTTAACCCCTCGATGGTCGGATAAGTGTCCTCGACCAGGAGCTCCCTACTGGAGTCGTAGACCTCCTCGAAGAACCTGCGGTCCGGCCCGCGCGAATATTTCTGCATGATCTTCACGACCGGGTCTTTGTTGTTTTTGTAGTAGTGGACCGCGTCGGCCATAGCCCTGACCATACGCTGAACCAGATCGGGATTTTCCTGAATCGTGCGCCTCGTGGCTACCGTGCAGGTGAACTGAAACGGAATATTGAGCTTGGCCATGTCTATAATCACCTTGAGACCGAATTTTTCTCCGCGAATCTTTTCCGCTTCGGTTCCCACCGTAAAGTCGAGCTGTCCGGTCGCTACGGCCGTCACGCGGGCGGGGGCGCCGCCAACGGTGACCCCTTTGATATCTTTGAGCGAGAACCCGATTCCCTTGAGGGCCAGCCGCAAAGCGAAGTTCGCCGCAGTCCCCGGAATATGCATGGCTGCGGATCTTCCTTTGAGATCTTCCGAAGACTTAATCTGAGGCTTGCCAAATACGAAATAAGGCAGCGTGTTGACCAGACTGTTGACGATGGCGATGTCGCCTCCCGCCAGTTTCCCGTTGATGACTGCGGTCCCGACGGCGCTCGTAAAAGGAATGTCTCCCGACATGAGACTCTGGATGCCGCGGCTGCTGCCGTCGATGAATATCAGGTCGATATCCAGTCCGTGCTTTTTAAAGAATCCTGCGTCCTTGGTCACCCAATACGCGGAGGCCGTGGCGGGCGAATCCGATATATAGGCGAGGTAGTTCTTCGCTTCGGCCATCGGCATAGGCCCGGCAAGAGCCAAGTAGCAAAATACGATTGCGACGCGAGTGCGATTTCGTATCATAAACCCTCCACTAGAGACCACTTTGTCGTAGAGATTCGTTCTTTCGCATATGCGAACGACGAATAAGAAGTGAACCCTAACAAACGGTGTTGCTACACGTGGAAGTTTGATCGCGTCAGCTCCGTACCTCCTCGGTTGAAGGCGCGACCAGGACTATTCGATCCCGACCCATGTTATTACAAAGCCGGCAGCACGCAAGACAAATTTCAGTATCTGGGATCGTTTGACGGGTAAGCAAGGTAACTGTGTAAATGCAAGGCCGGGAGATAAAGGGTCTACTTCACCGGTTGCCAGCCGCAAAGCGAATATCGTTTACGTCGAACGCGCGGGTTTTTCCAATTTGAACGCTTCGGCCAACAACTCGTACGAGCGATGGCGCGGCGCGGGATCATAAGTCCAGGTGACCAAGACCAGCTCGTCAAGTTCTAAACTTTTCGCCAGTTCTTTTAGTCGCGCGGCGACCTGCGCAGAAGATCCGACAATCGCCTTGCGGCGCAACTTTTCGACAGTCGCTATCTCCACAGATGAGTAGGGGCGCTCGGCTTCCTCGGGTGGCATGAGCGGCAGACGGATGCCTTGTCGACGATCTATGATTGAGCGCTCGCGGGTTTTGAACTGGTGCAGCGCTTCTTCTTCCGTGTCGGCCGCCAGCGCCCAGACGCAAATCGTGGCGATCGGCTTGGGGTTATTTTCGCTGGGGCGAAAGTTCTTGCGATAAAGTTCCAACGCCTGCTCCACACCGGTGCCCTCGCTGAAAAAATATGCGAACGCGTAGGGCAAACCAAAGTACGCCGCGAGTTGAGCGCCGTAGTCGGAACTGCCGAGTACCCATAATTCCGGAGTGCTCGGCCCCGTCGGCTGGGCAACGACTCGGCTGAAGGGATGGCCCTCAGGCAGGGGAGTGCCAGACACCCAGTGTTGCAGCTCCTGTACTTGTCGGGGAAATTGGTCGAGGACGTTCTGGGGGTTCGGATTGAGGGCGTATGACGTCATCTGGTCCGATCCTGGCGCACGTCCGATTCCCAGGTCGATTCGGCCCGGGGCGATGGCTTCTAGAACGCGGAACTGCTCGGCAACTTTCAGCGCGGAATAGTGCGGCAGCATGACGCCCGCGCTGCCGACACGGATACGAGGCGTGGTAGCCGCGATCGCAGCCATGAGCACCTCGGGCGCGGTGCCGACGATACTGCCGGAGTTGTGATGCTCCGAGAGCCAATAGCGATGGTAACCCAGCACGTCGCAATGCCGGGCGAGTTCGAGCGTCTCACGGATCGCAGTATCCTGCGCGCGGCCCTTCGACGCCGTCGATTGATCGAGTACTGACAATCTCATGGGTGGCCTGCTGCGTTAATCTGACTTCCTTTCCGAATCCCGTCATTCCAGCATGTTTTAAGCGGTGGTTCGACATGGCTCACCGCAGGCGGGTCCGGACTGGACCCCCGATAAAAACATTAGGGGGTGTCGCCCTCGAAAAATTCTCAGCGCGTCCTTCTGATACCCCGCCGCTCAATGCGGGGTAGTTCAGCCAAGCCGATCACCGACTTTCAAATCAACCTGCTTCGCGAATTCCGCGCCGCTGATTTTGGCGCCTTCGCCGCGCATTCTCTTTACGGAGAGCGTACCGCCGTTGAGCGCGATCGTTATCTCGTCTGCGCCGACTGCAGTCATTTGTCCTGGAAGGGATGAAGTATTTCCCGGCTGAAGCCGCGCGTCGAAAATTCGCACCATTTTTCCCTGCCACGTCGTGTGCGCGCCCGGTTGCGGATCGCAGCCGCGGATTAGATTATAAATTTCCTGCGCCGGCTTCGACCAATCGATCTTCGCATGTTCATCACCGCAGGGCGGA
>DASXSW010000462.1:0-3652 GCA_036505755.1 Binatia bacterium
AGCCCGGTGCGCCGCTGGTGCATGATCCACGGCCCGAGCAGCAGGCGATGTTCAGCAAGTTAATCCAGGATCTTCCCGGCGGCAGCAATCTGTGCAGCCACTTCAAGCTCCGGCGCGGCGACGTCGAAGACGGCTTTCGCCAAGCCGATTTTGTTTTCGAAAATGTCTTTCACTCACCGCCGGCGCAGCATGTTCCACTCGAGCCCCATGTGACCGTCGCGCAATTCTTCCAGGGCAAACTGACCTTGTGGACTTCGACGCAGATGCCGCACGCGGTGCGCGCGCAAATGGCGGAGCTTTTCAACTTACCGTTGGCCCGCGTGCGGGTGATCGTCGAAACCTTGGGTGGCGGCTTCGGCTCGAAAGGTTCGCTTAGATTGGAGCCGATTACGGCATTCCTGGCGTTCAAGTCGAATCGACCGGTGAAAATCGTCCTGACCAGAGAAGAAGAATTTGTCACAGTATGCAAACATCCGGCTACGATCCGGATCAAAACCGGCGTGATGAAAGACGGCACTTGATGGCCCGCGAAGTGAGCGCCGACTTTAATACCGGCGCGTACAGCGATATCGGTCCCGTCGTCGCGCGCAATGGCGGCTCGGCGATGTCGGGGCCGTATAGGATTCCCCATGTGCGCATCGACTCCCGCGCGGTTTGGACCAATGTTGTGCCGGCGGGGGCGCTGCGCGGCTTTGGCGTGCCGCAAGCCGTGTGGGCCTACGAAACTCAGATGGATAGCATCGCTGAAGAGCTGCATCTCGACCCCGTAGAATTCCGCCGGAAAAATTTGCTGCGTGATGACGACCTCTTCGCCACCGGCGAAAAGTTGGCTGATACGCATTACGACGAGCTCTTGGAACGCGCCGCGGCAGCGGTGAATTGGTCATCGAGCGATGCGCGCTGGCTCAACCAGGATGCCGCTCCGGCCCGGCAAAGCAGGTTGCGCCGCGGCAAGGGACTGGCTCTGGTCATCAAGGCGACGATTACACCTTCGACTTCGGTGGCGGCGCTGAAACTCAACGAAGACGGCAGCCTCAATGTTTTGACCAGCAGCGTCGAGCTCGGCCAGGGCGCCAAAACCGTGTTGGCGCAGATCGCCGCGCGAGTGATGCAATCGCCGCTGGCCCGCATTTCAGTTTCGAATCCGGACACGGACCTTACCCCTTACGACCAGCAAACCAGCTCGAGCCGCACGACGTATTCGATGGGCGGGGCCATCGGCAAAGCCGCCGCAGATCTCAAGCGACAACTGGCAGAGTACGCCGCCGAGTTGCTCGAAGTGTCGGTGGCTGATCTTCTTTTGGAAGATGGCAGAGTGACGGTTCGGGGCAGCCCGAGCCGTTCGCTCACTTATGGCGAGATTGCGCTGCGCAGCAATCAAGGCAATTTGATCGGCCGCGGCGCATTCAGCACGCGCGGCGGCTTGGATCTCGAAACCGGACAGGGTATCGGCTCCGTTCACTGGCATCAGGGGGCGATCGGTTGTGAAGTCGAAGTCGATGTTGAGACCGGCAAGATCAAAGTCCTTCAGTTGGCTCCGGTCGTCTTCGCCGGGCGCGTCGTCAATCCGGGCTTATGCGAGTTGCAACTGGAAGGCTGCGCAGTGTTTGGCTTCGGGCAGGCGTTGTTCGAAGAGATGATTTACGGAGATCATGGGCAACTGATCAATCCAAATCTGGGCGACTACAACATCCCCTCCTTCGAGGACATTCCATGGAAATTGAATCCAATCGCTCTGGAACACGATGGAACGGAAGATCTTCACGGCGTCGGCGAGACCTTATTGCCACCGGTCATGGCGGCTATCGGCAATGCGGTCTACAACGCGGTGGGAGTACGCGTTCACGATCTTCCTCTCACGGCTGAAAAAGTATTACGGGGGCTCCGGAGGACATGACTATGTTTACGATGGCTAGCTGTCATTTCGACCCCTTCGGCAGGCTCAGGATAAACTCCGGGAGAAATCTTTTTGTTCGGTTAGATTCCTCACATACGTTCGGAATGACAGATTAAAAAGCCGTCCTAAAATACAATTAGGTCAAAGTGTGACTAACCACCAATTGGGCATCGAGGAAACAATGAAGCAAATCATCAAGCTCAAGGTCAACGGCGCTGAGGAAGAAAAGGCCGTACACACGCATCATACTTTGCTCGACGTGTTGCGCGCCGAGTACAAACTATTCGGCGCGCGCGAGGGCTGCGGTATCGGCATGTGCGGCGCGTGCACCGTGCTCATCGACGGCCAACCGACCAGTTCCTGCATTCTCCTGGCCGCCTTGGCCGAAGGCAGAGAGATTGTCACCATCGAGGGACTCAGCGAGCCCGGCAAATTGCATCCGATTCAGCAGGCCTTTATCGATCACAATGCGTTTCAGTGTTCCTATTGCACGCCGGGTTTTATCTTGAGCACGAAAACACTCCTGGCGGAGAATCCCAGGCCGACGGTAGAGCAAATCCGCCATTACTTGTCGGGAAATCTATGCCGGTGCGGCAGTTACTACAAAATTCAGGATGCGGTGCTGGATGCCGCAGCGCGATTACGCGTCGAGAGGGCCGGGACAGAGAGCGAGACATCATAGAAACGATTTATCACTTGGAGGGAATGAAATTGACGAGGTCTCGGTGGCGCTCCGCTGAGACAAAAAGCAGATCCTTTGTTTCACCAGACTGTCTGAAAACTCTTCGGAGCCCTTCGACGGACGCTCAGGGCGAACGGCTAAGTGCTTAATTTTATATGAAGCGACTCCGTTCGTGATGAGCCCGTCGAACCGTGAACGTAGTTTTCACCTCGCAAAGCTCGACGAAGCGAGAGCAAGAGGAGGTTTGAGATGAATAGAATTTTGGGTTGCATTTTAGGGACTTTTTTGTTCGTGACTACAGCGCGAGGCGCGGAAGTGGAGGTGTTGAAGCCAAAGGGCAATCTCGAGATCAAGCTCGGCCATCCCTCATCAATTTCACTCTACGACATGCCGGCGGTGCTGACCCATGAGCGGTTGAATCGCAACGGCTGGAACGTGTCCAGTGTCGAGTTTACCCGCACCGACCTCAACGTCCAGGCATTGGCGCAAGGGACGATTCAGTTCGCCAATTCGCAGGTCATGGATCCGGTGCGCGCGACCCAAAAGGGGGCCAAGCTCTCTTTCATTATGGAGAATAACAGCGGCGAGTTCGTGATGATCGCCAAAAACGACATCAAAGATTGCAAGGAAACCGACGGCAAAAGATTCGCGATCCATGGCGAAGCCGCGACTACCTCGCTCGCGGTCAAACTCTGGCTGCTCAACGATTGTAAGGTCAAGCCGAATATTATGGTGATCCCAGGCGGAGAAAACCGCATTGTCGCGCTGCAGAACAATCAGATCGACGCCACCCTGGTCCAGCTGGGCGACTGGCTGAATCTCGATGCCAAGGCGCCGGGCCGCTACCACATCATCAGAACCGGCAACCTTTTCAATATCAGCGGCGCCAGTTTTTGGGCGAATGTGGATTGGCTGCGCAAAAACGACGAGGTCGCGACTGCGTATATCGCGGAATTACTGAAGAGCTTCCGTATGGTTCACGCGAATCCCAAAATACTCGAACCCCTGGTAGCGAAGCATCTGCCCGATATGCCGAAAACCATCATCGCTCCCGCGATCAAGGCCTATATCGA
>DASXSW010000463.1:0-5658 GCA_036505755.1 Binatia bacterium
TATACTCCACACTCGCCAATCGTCCTGGGAAATTTTCGGGTAAGGGACCGTTCTTGATTGCCCTCCCGCCATGATCGATTCCGCATCTTCGCGGCGATAATTCTCGATAAACATGATTTATTCCTCCTTCTGTCGTTTTTAAAACCTTAGTTCGCCTGACCCGATCGCTCGATTACACCGCACGCAACCCTATCCCCGGAGTTGCCGGCGGGGTCGGTTTCGTAATCATCCGGCGCTTGATGGATCACCAGCGCGGAGCCGTCCGAATCGAAGACACTCGTGCTGCCGCGACTGAGACTCAACTGCGGTACTAAGAATTCGACTGTTAGAGCGGCGTTTTCAGGCACATAGATATTCGGCAAGTCGCCCAAGTGCTTTCCTTCCTTGCCGAAAAAGCCGTGTTTTTTATTAAATGGATTGAAATGTTCCCCGGCGGATTTGAACGGTGGCGCGCATTTTCCGACATCATGGATGTGAATGGCGTGCGGACCGGGCGATATTCCGTCTGGCTTCGGGCGCAGATTGAGTCGGATTAAGACCCCATTCGGAGTTTCTGAAAGAGTCGCCTCGCCGACCTCCTGGCGATTGCTGTTGATTATTTTGAGTTTGGCGAATTTCGACTCGGCAGCAAAACTATGATCGCCTATCAGCACAATCCATGCGGCGGCTGCCACGGCTGGAATACTTTTCATGGGAGCCTTAGAACGGTTTATGTGGTTAGAAAACACCGCAAGTCCTATGCCCGATAGAGTGACCGCTGCAGCGAAACATCATTTGCGCTCTCGACTCACTCAAACTTAAAACGCTGAGCCGCGCGAAGAGCCGCCTAGACCTGTACATGCCCGCGTATTATTTCAACTTTCATGATCTTGCTTGACAATGCCTAGTTCCATTCGTACCTTTCTAGCTAGTGACTTAATTTCGTTCGACAAAAAATAGGAGCGACATGGCGTCCCAAGATTGGGATATATTGATTTGGCAGCGCGCTAACGCGCTGCTCCAACAGGCTGAACGCATTCAGCGGAATTTTCTCCAGATCGCTGTGCGCTCTCATTATCGCACTGTTCAAGGTCGGAGTACGTGCTGGGAGCCACCCATCAATGTAGTTGAAACCGATGAAACTCTTTGGGTGATCGTGGCGATACCGGGAGTAAAACCAGACCGCGTCGAAGTTCGCTTGGATGGAGGCGAGCTTACGATCGCAGGCGAGCGGCCGTTGCCCGCCTGCTGCACCGAAGGTGAACTTAGTACATGGGAAATACCGCTTGGACGCTTTGAGCGGCATCTTGTACTCGAAGGCAGATATCCATTATCGATCGGCAAAACCTCGCTCCAAGACGGCCTCCTCGTCATTGAGCTCAGGAAGCAATTATGAGTTCCGAACAAAAAGAAGACCCGAAAGTCAATCGCCGTGTCACAGTGCCCCCTGGCGCTTTGATGCTGTTGCCATTGCGGCAAGCCGTGCTTTTTCCTTCGACCGTCATGCCGCTCGTGGTGGGCCGCTCCGCGAGCTTGCAGATCGTTGAAGAAGCGGTGCGCCAACAGTCGCGCATCGGCTTCGTCGCACAACGCGATGGAAGTATCGAGGCGCCCCGCCCGGAAGATTTATTTCGGGTCGGCACGGCCGCCGACATCCTTCGTATGTACAGTCTTCCGGATGGCCAGCGTCAGATCATTATTCAGGGCCGCCAGCGCTTTGAAATCGCCGAATTTATCGACACCGATCCGTACCTGATTGCCCGGGTCACTTTCGTGGAAGAGAACACGCCTCAATCCAAAGAATTTCAGGCGCGCATCATCCACTTGCGCCAGGAAGCGGCCAAAGCTTTGGCGCTCTTGCCCGAGCCGATGATCGAGCTCAAATCGACCATCGAAAGAATCGACAATCCGCTGGCGTTGATCGACATCATCGCCAGCACGTTGGATCTGCCGCTCGAGGAAAGGCAAGAAATTTTGGCGACGCTCGATCCGCAGCAACGCGCTCAGCTGGTTTCAGAAAAGTTGGCCCGGCAAATTTCCCTGCTGGAGTTGAGCAAGAAAATCGGCGACCAGACCAAACAATCGCTCGATCAGGCGCAACGCCAATATTTCTTGCGCGAACAGCTCAAGGCGATTCAAAAAGAGCTCGGCGAAGAAAGCGGCGAAAACATCGAAGTCGAAGAGCTCCGAAAAAAAATTGCCGATGCCAAAATGCCGGCAGCCGTGGAAACGGAAGTGCTTCGGGAGCTCAGCCGCTTCGAGCGCATGCCGGAGATGGCCGCGGAAAGATCGATGATCCGAACTTATCTCGATTGGATGGTCGAGCTGCCGTGGAGCGTCAGCAGCGAAGAACAGATTGATCTGCCAAGAGCCCGGGCGATCCTCGATACCGATCACTACGATCTCGAAAAAGTCAAAAAGCGCATCGTTGAGTTTCTCGCCGTTCGCAAGCTCAAGCCTGAGGGCAAAAGTCCGATCTTGTGCTTCGTCGGCCCGCCGGGCGTGGGAAAAACGTCACTGGGCCAGAGCATCGCGCGCGCGATGAACCGCAAGTTTGTCCGCCAGAGTCTCGGCGGCGTGCACGACGAGGCAGACATCCGCGGTCATCGCCGCACCTACATCGGCGCGCTACCGGGAAACATCATTCAGGGTATCCGCAAAGCCGGTACCAATAATCCCGTGTTCATGCTCGATGAAATCGACAAGCTCGGCGCTAGCTTTCATGGCGATCCGTCGGCCGCCCTGCTGGAGGTCCTGGATCCCGCCCAAAACACATCGTTCCAGGATCATTATCTCGGCGTCGATTTTGATCTAAGCCGCGTGATGTTTATCGCCACCGCCAACGTGCTCGATACGATCCCAGCGCCGCTTCGCGACCGCATGGAAATCCTGCAGTTGCCGGGCTACATCGAAGAAGACAAAGTAGCGATCGCGACCCAGTACCTGATTCCCCGGCAAATTTCCGAAAACGGTCTCAGCGATGGGCAAATCTCCTTTAGCTCCGATGCGATCCGCGAAATCATTCAGGGTTACACTCGGGAAGCCGGGGTGCGCCAGCTCGAACGTGAGATCGGCACCATCTGTCGCGGCGTTGCGACTCGGGTAGCGGAAGGTCTCAAGGAAGTGATCTCCATCGAGCGTGATTCGGTGCGCGCCTATCTTGGCCCGGCGAAATTTTTCAACGAGATTGCCCTGCGCACCAGCATGCCCGGCGTGGCTACAGGCTTGGCATGGACCCCTGTCGGCGGAGACATCCTATTCATCGAAGCGACCAAAATGGCCGGCGATGGCAAACTGCAGCTAACCGGTCAGCTCGGCGATGTCATGAAGGAAAGCGCTCAAGCCGCGATGAGCCTGGTGAAGTCGCGCGCCGAGTCACTGGGCATTGCCCCAGAGCAGTTTCGCAAGCAGGATATCCACGTTCATATTCCTGCCGGAGCGATTCCCAAGGACGGCCCCAGTGCCGGAGTCACTCTATTCGTTGCGCTCGTGTCGCTGCTTCTCGGCAAGCGTGTGCGAAAAGACTTGGCGATGACCGGCGAGATCAGTTTGCGCGGTCTCGTGCTGCCGGTGGGCGGCATCAAGGAAAAGGTGCTAGCGGCCAAACGCGCCGGCATTACCTGCGTGCTGCTCCCGGCCATGAACCAGCGCGATTTGGAAGAGATTCCGCCCTCAGCCCTGGAGGGAATTCGCTTTGAATTCCTGACGACCGTTGACGAAGCGCTACAGCATGCATTGGAGCCCGAAACGAACGGTCAATTCCAGTCCGATGTTCCCGGAATTGAGCCAAGCGCTTCCGGCCACCTCGCAGCCAGAAATCGCAACTAGGATCCCGCATGCGTAAGGGCACGGCATGCCGTGCGGCCCTTAGCTTATGTTAACTCAAAGCTGTTTCGTCTCCCGCCTGACAGACTATGTCGCACTGCCATCCTGAGGTGAAGCCGAAGGATCTCGCCTTATGATCGACCGAGATTCTTCACAGGCGTCAGACTGTGTGAAAACTCCGTTCATGGTTCGACAGGGCTCACCACGAACGGAATCGCTTAATTTGAAATTAGGTACTTAGCCGTTCGCCCTGAGCGCCGTCGAAGGGCTCCGATTGAGTTTTCACACAGTCTGGCGTTCAGAATGACATCTCGGGATTTCTGTATTGCGGCACACCCGGAGCCGAGCGATTTGATCCGCTCTGTTTTCGAGTGGCTGCCGACTGGAATTTGCCCTCAAGTTGGGGCGGCCGCTATTTTTCAGGCGCGACTTCTCGTTCTGCCAAGCGCTTACCAGCGCCTACCCTCACCGCGCCAGCCGCCATCGCGTCTGTCGCCACTACCACCTCGTCGATCGTTGCCGGGTCCGGGCCGCCGTTCTTGTGGGCGCGCCTCGTTCACGGTGAGGCTTCGTCCATCGAATTGCGTTCCGTTCAAAGCGCGGATTGCGCTCTGCGCCGCGGCGCCGGAATTCATTTCGACAAAACCGAAACCCTTGGAGCGGCCGGTGAATTTGTCGATAATTATCCTGGCCGAATCCACGGCGCCGTATTGGGAGAACAGCTGCTCCAGTTGTTTGTTGGTGGTTGCATAGGACAAGCCGCCAACGTAGACCCGATTCGTCATATTCTTTCCTCCTTATCGACTGTCAAATTGATTTTTAAGCCAACTTGCCCCGTGAGTTGTTACTTATTTCACGTAACTGATGCGATAAATTTTTCCTCCCTGATCGTCGGACACAAGCAATGCGCCGTCAGGCATGACAAGCACGTCGACCGGCCGGCCCCATGCTTGACTTCCCTGTAACCAGCCTTCGGCAAAAATTTCATAGGACTCCGGCTCATTGTTTTTTAATTGCACGAGGGTGATCCGATAGCCGATCGGCGTACTGCGGTTCCATGAGCCGTGCTCGGCGATGAAAATCTGATTTCGATAGCGAGACGGAAACGAGGCACCGGTATAAAAGCGCATGCCCAGTGCGGCGACATGGGGACCGAGCTTTTGTGCGGGAGGCGTAAAGTCGCTGCACGCGCGCTTGCCGCCGAACTGATCGTCGGCAATGTCGCGGCCATGACAATAAGGATAGCCGAAATGCAGTCCCGGTTTGGGCGTGCGGTTCAGCTCATCGGGCGGAGTATTGTCGCCCATGCGATCACGTCCGTTGTCCGTGAACCAAAACTCTTTGGTGACCGGATGCCAGTCAAAGCCGACCGTGTTGCGCACGCCACGAGCAAACGTTTCAAGGCCGGCGCCGTCCGGTTTCATGCGCGAAATCATCGCGTAGCGGTTCGGGTCGGGTTCGCAGATGTTGCACGGCGCGCCCACGGGGACATAAAGCAAGCCGTCGGGCCCGAAAGCGATAAATTTCCAACCGTGCGTCCCTTCTGTCGGAAAGCTATCGCTAACGATGACCGGCTTGGGCGGGCTATTCAGCCGCGCTTCGATATCGTCATAGCGAAGCACTCGACTAATCTCGGCAACATAAAGCGCGCCGTTGTGAAACGCCACGCCATTGGGAGACTTCAGTCCCTCGGCTACGGTAATGACGCGTCTCGCGTTTTTTTCTGCTTGAGGCGGAAGCGCATAGACTTTCCCTGCCCCGCGGGTGCCGACGAATACAGTCCCTTTTGGACTCAAGACCATGGAGCGGGCATCGCGGAGATTGTCAGCGAAGATGGTGATTTCGAATCCCGCA
>DASXSW010000464.1:0-10423 GCA_036505755.1 Binatia bacterium
GATGGCGATCGTAGCGCTGATCAGCGGGCTCACGGATTGGAGCGCGCTGCTGCGCGAGGCACCGATCTTTGCCACGCCGGTATAGGCGAAAAGGCGAACGCCCAATTGAAAAATTCCCACAAGCGTGAAGAGTAGGATGCCGGCCATCGGAACCGCGTGGACGCCTCTGGTCAAAAGTACCGCGGTCCACAAAAGCAGATTCTGCATAAGAATCGAAACCAGCGTGACTGTAGTCGGATTGGAGTAGCGCATGCCGGCGCGAGCCGAAACGAGCGCCGAAGCGTAAAGGACCGAGGTGATAAGGGCGAGAACTTGTGCTGTCGCCTCAGAGGACATGCGAGAGTATCGGAAGCGGCGGCTGTTTTGAATCTAAAGTCTCGAGTCGCAGGTTGAACTCCAAACTTCGGACCCCAGACTCTGGGCGATCGTGGTGTCGAGGCAGAGTCGTAAGGAAAACTAACTATTCGCCAAGGTGCGGCGAAACTTTTCCCGGTGCTCGATACTGTATAGCCTCGCGAAGTTTTCCGGGTATGCTTCACCCGGTTCGACCTTGAGGTCGACAAAGAGCGGTCCTTCCTCTTTGAGTATATTGGGGAGCTTCTTCTCCCAGTCGGAGAGATCGGAAATCTCGTACGTGTTCCGGTAGCCGGCAGTCTTTGCCAGCTCGGCGAAATGTATCTGACCGGCGCGTGGGATCGGCACGGAGCCGTTCGTCTCATAGGTGCCGTTTTCGCATAAACAATGAACATAATTCTTCGGCGCCTGATTGGCGATCGTGACCAGACTGCCGAGATTCATCAGCAAGCTGCCGTCGCCATCGAACACGACCACCCGTTTGTCCGGACGACCCAGCGCTAAGCCCAACGCATGCGACGAGCCCTGCCCCATCGCGCCGGTGAAAGTGTAATTCAAATCGTTCGGCGCGATATGCGTGATCTCCTGCGCCGCCATGTAGACGGCCACGACGATCTCATCTTTGCGCTGGCGCGCAAAGGCTTGCAACATTTCATCACGTTTCATCACGGTTAGCGCGGCTCCCTTCCAATAAGAATGGCTGTGGGAAACGAGTTCTTAAACGTCCTTTCGATGGCGGGCGCGATTTGTTCAGTATCCGCATCCCGTTCGATGAGCAGATGCTCGATACCCATGACGTCGAGGATCGGCTCGATGATCTTGACGCCGAACTTATTCGATTTCGTGGGCGCGACATCCGGTTCTTTGCCCAACAAACCAACGATCATGCAAACGGGGAACCTTCCCTCGACACCGACGCCACGGATCGCATTGATCGAATCCAGAAACCCGGTGTATTGCATCATGAACACCGACTTGTGACCTGCGGCGTAGAGCCCGCTGCAAATCGACACGCCTTCATCTTCTTTGCACACCTGAACGACGTGATAGTCTGGGTCAGCGAGCAAGCCCTTGAGCAGATGGTGACTCGTAACGCGGTCCGGCAAGGCGACAACAAAGCGAATGCCGGCGCGCTTGAATTCGGATTTTATCGCTTCAGCCCTGAGCGGGTAGTCGGCCATGTTTCCTCCACAAATAGAGGTATGGGCAAGGCGCGCCTTGCCCTACGCAACCTCTTGAACGAAATCTGCCAAGCGCTCGCCGATCATGATCGACGTGAGATTTGTATTCGCCCGGCTTACCACCGGCATGATCGACGCATCGCCGACCCAGAGATTGGTGATGCCGTGAACGCGCAAGCGCTGATCGACTACGGCCATGTTGTCCGGCGCCGGCCCCATCTTACAGGTGCCGACGCCGTGGTGGTAACTATCGTAGGTCTTGCGCGCGAACTCACCCCAGTCTTCTTGGGGACCCGGTTGGATAAGCGCGCCATAAAATTCTCTGATCTGCGGCTGGTGAACCAACTCGTCGATAAACTGCATCGCCTCGACCATCGCCTTCAAGTCTTCGGGATGCTCGAGCATGCGAGAATCGATATCCAGCTGATCATGCGGATCCGCGCTATGCAGAAAAACTCTGCCGCGGTTGCGTTGCTCGAGCAAATGCGCCGAAATCGGCATCATCCGCTTCAAGCCCGTCACTTCCGTCGGCGGCCTCATGTTGATGTGAAAATTCGCCGCCTCGCTGATCGGATTCTTGCGAATGATCAAGCGGAAGCGCGGCACGACCCAATCTACCTTAGATTCTTTGGGTCCTTCATAAGTCATAAAAACCACGGGATGGTCCTGGTAGTTTTCGCCGATGCCGTTCAGCTCGTGCACGACGGGAATTCCATGCTTCTTGAGCTCCGCCGATGGGCCGATGCCCGAGAGCATGAGAACCTGCGGCGAGCCGTAGACACCGGAAGTAAGCAGGATCTGTCCACCGAGCGCCGCATGCATCTGTCCGTCTTTCTCATAATTCACGCCTTCGGCCTTCTTGCCGGTGAGCTTCAGCGAATGCACCGCCGCCTCATCGATGATCGTGAGATTCTCGCGCCCGCGCGCCTGGTTCAAATAGGCAATCACCGTCGACTGCCGTTTGCCGTCTTTAATATTGTACGGCGATGCGCAGACGCCATAAGGTTCCGGCACGTTGAGGTCCGGACACTTCGGTAAACCCATGCCGTAAGCCGCGTCGAGAAACGCGCGCACCGGCGGGGAAGCGGGCATCTCGAGCATGAAATTGCGCTTTACATAAAGCGGGCCGTCTTTGCCATGGATCGGACTATCAGGAAAATCCTGGTCCGACTCGATCTTTTTCATGAACGGCAAACAGGTTTGGTAGGACCAGTCGGGATTGCCCGCTGCCACCCATTGATCCAAGTCGTAGCGCTGCGGTCGGAGCACCGACATGACATTTACCGAGGAGCCGCCGCCCATGATTCGACCGGCAAGCGCATAATACGTGCTGCCGTCCAAGTGGCGTTGGGTTGGAAACATCGCGACATAATTCGATTCCAACAAAAGGCGCGTCTGTTTCGATGCGTCGGCCACGAGCTCCGGCAACGGTTGTGGGTCCGGCCCCGCTTCGAGGAGCAATACTTTTCGGTTAGGGTCCTCGGAAAGACGCGTCGCCGCAACGCATCCCGCCGATCCCCCGCCGACAACGATTACGTCGTACTTATCTGGCATTAGAATTTCCTTACTAGTCTCTGGTGAATCATGAATCACTGAAGACGGGATTCTTCGCTACGCTTAGAAATGACATTGCACTGGCGTAACCTTTTCGCTGTCATCCCGAGCAGAGCGAGGGATCTCGCATTTTCCGGTCGAACCATCCCATACTAAACTTAGGCCTGCTCGCCAACACCTTTGCGCAACCGTCGAGTGAATTCTTGCAAGATCAGCGTCGCCGTCGCGCGCAAAACCATATCACCAAGAATCGCCAAGCGCCCTTTGATCTTCACGTCGGCCTGATAATCCATCTGAGACTTGGTGTCGGAAATGCTTCGAAAATCGACGGTCATGTCGGCATTCACCGTGCTCTTGGTAACGGAATCCGTTCCCTCCGTTCGCACTACCATCTGTTCCGGCGGCCGGCTTTCGACAATCGTCGAACGAAAATTAAACTTTCCCGAGATCGGCCCTACCGTCGCGGAAATGATGCCGTCGAAGGTCTTATCGTCGATCTGCTTCACTTCATCGATGCCCGGCAAGCAAGTTGAAAACTTATTAATATCGATTAAAAACTCCCATGCTTTTTGCACAGGAACATCCAGATCGATCTTGCCATCGAAAATCATTTCACAGTATTTCCCGAAACAGATTCAGGCGCGATCTTATGTGAGAAAATTCGCGCTGACAAGCGCGCCGCCGATGATCATGATGGCCAAAAGGACGGGGTTGTGAGAAAGCGAGGAATGGAACCGTTAGAATTGATAACGCAGCTTGAGAAACAACGAGTCCTTTTCAGAAAAGAACCCAAAAGACTTAAACTTGTTGCGGCCGCCGTAAATGGCACCAATCAAGCTGACGCGGATTCTTTCATTCCATGGCGGCGCATAACTGATGGCGGGATTGATCGCGTAGTAACCGTCTGGATCATAGGCGATAAAAATATCCGGAAGAATTGTGTCGCCTAGGTAGCCGGTCCCAGCTCGGAAAGTGAACGTGGTCGAAACGCTCTTGATTCTTTCCGCGCTGGAAAACGGCCTGATCCCATCCTCGTGATCAAAGATAATACTTTGAAAGACTTGGAAGGATATATTGAAAGCGCGCCACGGATCATCTGGATGGAGAAAAGGAATAAGCGTCGTGCGGTCAAACCCAAGTGCATATCGAAGCGTATGCTTCTCAGCCACTCCACTGGGATGTTTGCAACTGGGACCGGCAAAGAGTCCAGTTAGGGCACCCGTTTGGCAGTTTCGCCCAGGGAACTCGGAAATGTTGTACGGCTTGTCTGGGAAGAAAGTCAATTCTCCTCGCACGGTGGTATTCACAGGAAGGGATAGGATTTCACCGAGTGGATAGTTGAAGTGTCCCGCAAAGATGTTCGTGCGATCATTAATCAGATTCAATCGAACTAACGTTCCATTCGGCGGGCAAACGGGCGAACCACATAGCGTAGGAACTCCTTTCATTTTGAACACCATGTCAGCCGCCTGAGGATTAAATCCCCAGATATATCCCAGACCGAGATTGAGCTTGCCAAAATTCTGCGTGACCCTCGCACCGAGTTTCCAACTGTCTCCTGCATCGGGGAGGTCCCTTTGGGTTTTAGGAATGACAACCGGAACCGTTCCGACAGGATTGGCAAACAATCGGCCGAAAGCGATTCGGGTCTCGGGATGAACGGACCACCGGCCATACTTGATGGTGCGATCACTTGTATCGTTGCTGCCGACAACCTCGTCGACTCTCTGGTTTCGCTTATCGAGACTCCCGGGTAGCGCGAAGAATTCCAGAATCGTATTTGATTCAGGGCGAACCGTGTAGAGTGCTCTCAAGCCCCATGACGGGATTCGCGTCTCATCAAGGTTAAACAGATTGGGTGCGGCCGGTGGAGCAAAGGTCGAATCTTGCGGATTGATAAGATCCAAGAGTCTTATACCGTCTGTTTCACCCCATGAAATGAATTGCCTTCCCCATCTAAAGGTCAACTTGTCGGACGGTTTGTAGTCCAAAACAGCTTCCCACGGCACTGGACTGTATTCATCATAGAACGTGCTGGGCAGAGGACGCCCATTGCCAGCTGGTTGCACTGACTGCTCGCGGCTCTCGGACTCCATACGGTAGCGCGGTTCTTTAACGAATCGCCACGACAGAAAGAGTTTTAGCTCGTCGGTAAATTTCACATTGAACTCGGGTTGGATGGTGAAGCGGTTCATGTCGAACCGATTTGAAGTGTCAAAGAACCGGCTTCCATGGCTAATGGCTAGACCAGTGGTGTTTTCGATGAATCCGCCCGTGCTCACGTTGTCCTGGATAAACCTGTCAAACCCGCTACCGAAGAGGGATTCTCCCTTAAGTGGCGATGCAGCGACCGAAAGTGCGAGAAATAGGAATAGATAGTTCAGCAAAAGTCGCATTGTGAAATCAAAGACGGAATCACAAAAGAAAACCTTGTTCCCCTTTGTCATCATCCCGACGCGAGTGTCGGGACATGCAACTTGGCAGCCCTGCAGTGCATGTCATTACGGAAAACTCACTTTCGGACCGAAGAGCCGCATAATCAACAGTGCTCGTAGCTTAAAATACACCCGTACGAGAAACCTACAAATTAAACCCGTGTCTAAAAGTTCACGCCGGAGTGTAACTTTGTAAACACCCACCATCGCTGCTGCCTCTTTCTCATAATGATTTTCACTAAGATTAACGAGTTCGCGCTGCGCAAGGCTAGCGCCCTTGGTGGCGTAAAGCTTGCTCTTTAAACTTGGCCGCGCTAAAGATCGCTCATTATTTGGCCCCGAAACTCCCTCCACGGCTAATCGCCGTCTGGCAGAAGAGCGGAGTGATCCAATCACGATGATGTCGAACTGCTACCGGCAGGCAAAAAAATGATGAAGCTCACTACCGGACATCGCGGGTTGATCCGGCCCTTCTTGTTGATCGCGTTGTTGGTTCCGATTGTAATCATCCCCAACCTTTACCCCCAATCCCTCTCTGCCAGCGAGTCCGACCTCAAGCCCGGAGACACAATTGGTCCACACAACTGGGAACGCGTGAAAGGGATGGTGGGAGAAAACCTACTGAACCGTATCAAGCAGGGTTACACGTTTACGATCAAGCAAGGCCGCTTCGTTGGAACTCCGAAGGAATACAGCGCGGCCACGAGTCGTTACTCGGCTGAGGTTAAGTTGGGACCGAACGGAGAGCTAGTCAATTATGTTGCCGGATTGCCTTTTCCCGACGTCAGCATCAACGATCCGCAGGCTGGCTTAAAATTGATCTGGAATTTTTACTGGCGCTGGCTGGGTGATGACTACAAGACCGGCGGCGGGACGGCCGAGGGCAAAATCGTTCGCCATGCGATCGAAAAGAACGGCTCGGAACGGCGCGCCGATGTGATTCATCACAGCATTAAAACCCGCGGCCGGGTTCACTTGGATGCAAAACCGGTTCTCCCCGGATATGAACACATCGACTGGATGCAGCTTCGCGCCGATGAATATCCACGAGATACGGCGGGTACCACGACTTTGGAGATACGTTACGCCGACCCCAAGAGAGAAGATGATCTCTACATTTATGTTCCGAGCATACGCCGAGTTCGTCGCGCTCCACCGATACAAAGATGTGCGACCATAGCACCCAGTGAATTCAACTTCGACGATATCAATAACTTTAGCGCTAAAGTTTCTGATTTCAATTATCGGCTTTTGGGTAGGGTTAAAATGTTGGGAAATTTTTCCCAGGAGCGGGTCCCATTCGAGCGAAAAACCGGAGACTATTTACCATTGAAAGAAAGCTGGGAAGTCGTTGATGCCTATGGCGTGGAAATCAGGCCGAAAAATCCGAGTTACTGCTATCCTCGTAAATATCTCTTCTTCGACGCTAGGCATTTTGAAGCGCTTTGGACGATGACTTGGGATGCCCAGGGGAACTATTGGAAGGAAGCGTTTTCTTACCGCACGGTGGTAAAACTTACCGACGGCCAAGAGGCGATTTCCGTGGGCACCGTGGTAATCGCTAACGTTCAAAACGGCCGCAGCACCCTAGTGGATGCGGTGAGATCCTATAATCAGGGATACCAACCAACTCTTTTTACTCTGGCAACGCTGCAAACCGTCATGCGCGGTGGCTCGCTTAGATGAGTATGAAGTCACTGGAGGCAGAATTGTACCGCTTGAGTTTAGCCGCGGAAAAACCGCGATGATGCTTAGCTATGAAGACTGCATGGTCAATTCTCGTCCTAATCTCGCTCCTCATAACAAATTCATATGCCGGTCAGAAACAACCGCACATGGTGGTACTCGGGATTGGCAAGTCCGGCATTGTCATTCCACAAGTGAGAGGCTTGTATGACGGTCTGGAAGAGGCGGGCTACGTCGAAGGGAAAAACCTTACGATTCAACATCTCAAAGCTGAGCACGCGGATCAGCTTCGTGATCAACTCACCGACGTCGTTCGACAAAAGATCGATGTGATCGTCGCGACGAGCGCCAACGAAACTGCCATAGCAAAGCAAGTCACGAGCAAGATCCCCATTATTTTCGTGCCCGCGATTGACCCAGTTGGAATGGGTTTTGTCAAATCGCGGGCCCGTCCCGATACGAATCTGACCGGGTTAAGCTTCACCAGAGATTTACAGGACAATGGCAAGCAGCTGGCAGTTTTCAAACAAATCGTGCCGGCAATGCGGCGCGTTACGCTGTTCTACGATGGCCGGCCGACCACCCGGACCTCTTCTGCCGTGCTCGCGTCGGTGAAACGAATTGCGCAAAGTCTCAAAATTCAACTCACTGAATTTCCCGCAGGCTCTGCCGCGGAAGCGGCGCAAATTCTTCAACGCGTATCAAAGAGAATAACCGACGGAGTATTTCTAATCTGTAGCGCCACGTTCAGAGGAATGACGCCGCTTGCCGATCGCGCTGCGGATATTGCCGTGCCGCTGTTTGGCTGCACGGCGACCCAGGTAGCGGAAGAAGGCGCTCTTATGTCCTATACACCTGACATTTACTACATCGGTTACCGGGGCGCCTGGTATGTCGATCGCATCCTCAAGGGAGCTAGACCAGAGCAATTGCCAGTAGAGGCGCCGAGCAGGTTCGAACTAGTCGTCAATCTGAAAGCCTCGCGGCGGATCGGCCTGACGATTCCGCCGGAAGCTCTGATTCTGGCGGATAAGGTTTTTCAATGATTTTGAATTGCTGATGTTCGATTTTAGACGAGCAACTAGAACTCTTTACCAGCTCGGCTGATAAAATTAAGACTTCGACCACCGGGAGTACGAAGCTACACCGAAATCCCATATGCTTAGCCTCGCCTTCCTAAAAACTTTACGTCGCGAGCCCGGTCGCGGCCGTTTGGTGCGCCAATATTTTTTCGTTTTTTTGCTGCTCATCGGCGGCGGGTTGATCACCAGCGGACTACTGGAGCTTTATTTTCGCTACCGCGAAAGTCGTGAACAAATCGCCGTAGTTCAAGGAGAAATTGCCGGCGGCGCCGCCTTGAGAATCGCGCAATTCATCTTGACCATTGAAGCTCAAATGAAAGCCGCGACGGTGAGTAGGGTGGTCGCTCGTAAAGGAATCGGGTCCGAGTATCAATTCGAGCTGGCCAAATTGCTTTCGATCGCTCCCGCGATTACAGAAGTTTTGGCCATCGATGAAGCCGGGCGGCCGCAAGCCTACATGTCTCGCTTTCGGGTCGCGCCCAGCGCGGACACGCGGGATTTTTCCAAGA
Source organism: Binatia bacterium (assembly GCA_036505755.1). GTDB lineage: Bacteria > Desulfobacterota > Binatia > UBA9968 > UBA9968 > DP-20. The sequence goes on from DASXSW010000464.1 coordinate 8,802, forward strand.
CCGCGAGTTTTACCCAAGCCAAAGACGGTATCACTTTTTTTGGCGCCGTTAATTTCGTCGAGTCCGAACCTTATATTACCATTGCTGTGCCGATCGAACGTTTTCCCGGCAATGCAATCGGGGCTCTGCAGGCTCAAGTAGACCTCAGGCAAATCTGGGAGGTTGTCCGAGACATCAAATTTAGCGCCGCCGGCTATGCGTACATCGTGACTCGCTCGGGCGATCTCATTGCGCATTCCGATCCCGGTTTGGTCTTGCAGCGATCGCGCACGGCTCACCTGCCGCAGGTACAGGCGGCCTTTCAACCCAACCCTACGGTGCCGATACCGAAGACTCAGCTAGGCCTCGATCTAAATGGCCAGGAAGTGCTGACATCTTTCGTCTTTTTGCCGAATCTCGACTGGGCGGTCTTTGTCGAGCAGCCTCTGACTGAGGCATATAGATCTCTCTATGGCTCAATCTTGCGAACCTCCACGTTGCTCTTGATCGGCCTCGGCATCGCGCTGATCGCCAGCGGCTACGTGGCGCGGCGAGTGGTCCGTCCTTTGGAGGTCCTGCGCTGGGGTGTGGAACGGATCAGCACGGGGGATTTGAATCACCATCTCGATATCCAGACAGGGGATGAAATCGAGATTCTCGCGGACGAATTCAACAAGATGGTCGGCGAACTGAAGAAGTCCTATGGCATTCTCGAAGAAAAGGTACAGCAAAGAACTGCGGAACTTTCCGCTCTCTTCGATATCACAACAGCGGCAAGTCAATCCTTGGAAGTCAATCACGTACTGGTCGAAGTGACAAAAAGAATCAAAGAGACTTTTCAATTCGATACGACGCGGATTTATCTCTTCAGTGGCCCAACAGAAGACCTTCATCTTCGCGCCGAGTTCGGCGACGCCCTCGAAAACCGCAAAGTATTTCAAAAAGGGAAAGGGCTGCTCGGACGAGTGGCGGAATCCGGTGAAGCCATTTTTTTTGAAGATATTCAGTCGGATGACCGCTATGAGAAGTTGAGTCGGAGTAAAGCAAACAAACAAGCCGGCTATAAGTCTTTGGGGTATTTCCCGATCCGCGCGGCCGGGAACTCGTTAGGGTGCGTTGTTTACAACGGACGGCAGGCCCGGAAGCTCACGTCCGATGAAGTCCGGCTGCTCACATCTATGGCTGACCAAATTGGCGTTGCGGTCAACAACATCAATCTGTTCGAGGAGGTTAAGGAAAAGACGTCTCAGGTAGAAGCAGCCAATCGAGAACTTCTGGAATCGCTGGAGCAGCAAACGCGGATTGCCGAAGTGCTGCGCGCGATGGCACGCTCTCCAACGAACTTGCAGGCGCTTCTGGACGCGATGATCGTAAACGCCGTAACTCTGGCTCGCGCGAAGGGCGGTGTGATTCGTCTTTATGACGATGCCGGAACGTTCCGGTTTGTCGCGCAGCACCAAGATGACGGCCTGGCGGTTCTGCTGAACGTTCCGATGCGGTCGGATGAAGAAAGCGCGTCCACCCAGGCTATGCGTGAGCGCAAAGCCATTCATTTAATTGACGTTCACAAGGAGGGACCGAGCTTTCGCGGACCGGTCGACCAAGGTCCGGCACGCACGGTACTCGCCGTTCCAATGCTCCGC
>DASXSW010000465.1:0-3549 GCA_036505755.1 Binatia bacterium
CGGCTTTTATCCCCGCGGTAAAGACGCTCCCAAATTCGCGGCATCTCGTCGATTGGTATTCCGACGCCATTGTCTTTGACGAGCACAACCGCTTGTTGGTCTTTATCTGCGACTTCTATGTCCACGCAGCCACCCGCCGGAGTGTATTTAATGGCGTTATCGACCAAATTGGCCAGCACCTGGCGCAATCGGGTACGGTCAGCGCGCAAACATATATCACCCGGCACCTTTGTCGAAAGAGCAACGTTCTTGTCATCGGCAACGTAACCATAGAGTTCCACGACCTCATCGATGAGCGCCCTTAGATTCACGTTCTCGAGCGAAAGCTTCATCGTTCCCGTTTCGGCTTCGGATATGTCCATCAGCGTATTGAGCATCGCGACGACCCGCTCCGCTTCTTCCAAACAATCGGCGAGAGCTTCGCGGATCGCTTCATCTCCCGCTTCCGACCGCAGGGCCTCTTCGGCCATTCCTCTAAGGCGCGTGACCGGCGTGCGTAAATCGTGGGCCACGTTGTCCAGCGCGTCCTTCATGCCGCCAATCAAAGCTTCAATCTTCGCTAACATTTGATTGAATAGGACGACCAGATCGTTTAGCTCATCGCCGGTTTGGTTGTCCGGGACCCGGGCGTCAAACCGACCCGTTGCGACAATCGATCGCGCCACCGCGCTGAGATTACGAATCGGCCGCAGCGCGCGAAAAGCCAAAAACGTTCCGCCGGTCAAGCCGATAATCACCATAGGAATGATCGTGGCGAGCAGAGTTTCACGAAAGCGTTCAAGCACTTCCTCGCGATCCTGAATGCTCTTGCCCACTTGCAATAGATTTTTATCCTTAAGCCGCACCGACGCGACCTCCAACAAATCGCCGTCCCGTCTAGATGTATAATAGTGCCACCGGCCTTCGAGCGATTCGCTTTGTAAGTTCGCGAGGTCGAACTTCTCCCACAGTCTGGAATTACTCAGAAAAAGAGTCTTGCTGCTCGGATCGACGATCCGAACGAAGAACGAGCTTCGCCGGCTGGGATGCTGCTGTTGACGGACTAAATTTTCAATCGCGCTGATTCCGTCTGCTTCGGCCAGAGATGCGTATTTCGACAACTGAGCTTCTATCAACCCTCTGTTGTCGCGAACGGACGAAAAGACAAACAAATAGGACACGATGGAAAACGTCAAAGAACTGAGAATGAAAATCGCCGAGTACCAAGCGGTAAGCCGGAACCCAAGCGTTTTATGAAGGCGCTTGGAAAGACTTGAGCGCATATCCCACCCCTCTATGCGTGTGAATCAGCTTGGTCTCAAAATCCCGGTCGATCTTATTGCGCAACCGAGAGACCAGCACATCCACGATATTCGTCATCGGGTCGAAATCATAGCCCCACACATGCTCGATGATCATCGCCTTGGAAACGACCTTACCGGCATTGCGCAAGAGATATTCCAGCAGGGAGAACTCACGCGGCTGCAAATCGATCCTCTGCCCCGCCCGCTCGACCTCCCGGCTTAACAAATCCAAAGAGAGATCCCCTAATCGTAGCTCGGTGGACTCGGGCGTATGATGGCTTCGTCGAATCAAGGCTTGGACACGAGCCAGCAATTCGACGAATGAAAAAGGTTTCGTCAAATAGTCGTCCCCTCCGCCGTGCAGCCCCTTGACACGATCGTCGACGGACCGTTTGGCGCTCAAGACGATGACCGGCGTCAGTATTCTTTTCTCTCGAAGACGCGCGATCATACTCAAGCCGTCGAGCTGCGGCAGCATGATATCCACGATCGCAGCATCATATTCGACGGCGAGCGCCCGTTTGAGCCCTTTTTCCCCATCCGCAGCGTGATCGACGGCAAAGCCCGCTTGCGCCAGTCCTTTGACCACAAACGAGGCAATCTTTTTGTCATCTTCTACAACGAGGATTCGCATCGGAAAACCGCTGACTCTATTGCTGCTTAAAAGTTACCCTTAAAGACATAGAGAACTCAACTAGGGCGATGCGGAACATTCATCGTCAGAGTAAGCAGATTCAAAGAGTTCGTTGCTCTCTGAGCAAGCGTCGGTTCCTGAGAGATCGCCACATCCTAGTAAGTCTCCATCGACGTCTTTCGCAAGCTTGTCTTTCTTGACCTATAACGAATCCCACCGAAACATTTCACCAGAATTACAATTATGAAAGGTGGGAGAAAAGCGCAGATTTGCGATCGAAATCAAGTTACATTTTATGTTGTGTCGTCGCTTTCAGCACCTTTGACTACAATGAACAGTAGTCAAAAAACTGGCAAGAAAAAAGGGAGCCGTATGAACAACACTATCGAACGCACCTTGAGCAAGGTTCCAGAAGTTACTTTGATCTTCTGGATCATCAAAATCGCTGCTACCACACTGGGTGAAACCGGTGGCGATGCAGTGTCCATGTCGATGAACCTGGGCTATCTTGTTGCAACGGCAATTTTCGCAGCAATCTTCTTAGCCGCTGTAGTTGCCCAAATTAGGGCAAAGGGCTTTCACCCATTCCTCTACTGGGCAACGATCATTGCAACGACAACAGTCGGGACGACGTTGGCAGATTTCGCAGACCGCTCCCTTGGAATCGGCTATGCAGGGGGATCCTCGCTATTGTTTGCCCTGCTGATGGCATCTTTGGCCATCTGGAATCGGTCACTTGGCACGATATCGGTCGATACCGTCAGTTCTCCAAAGGCCGAGATGTTCTATTGGGTGACGATCATGTTTTCCCAAACCTTAGGCACTGCACTGGGCGATTGGACGGCTGACACGGCTGGTCTTGGCTATGTGGGAGGTGCGATGGTATTCAGCGCTCTGCTGGCACTCATTGTTGCGGCGTACTACTGGACAACCATATCTCGTACTTTGCTTTTTTGGGGTGCGTTTATACTCACGCGTCCCCTTGGTGCTGTGGTAGGCGATTTTCTTGACAAGCCTCTCAGCGCTGGTGGGCTGGCATTCAGTCGCTATTCTGCGTCGGCAGTTCTCCTCGCATTTATGTTGGCTAGCATCTTGATCTTTCAGCGAAAGGCGGTAAAACAAGCCCATTGATCATTTTTTGCCAAACACATCCGGGTTCAACACGTTCCTGGGCTTGCCGGCCGCGAAAGCGAGAATGTCATCAACGACGACAGCGTAATATTCCTCGTAGCTCTCTCGCGTCACGTATCCTAGGTGCGGTGTGCAAGTGACGTTGTTCATCTTGAGCAACGGATGGTCGGCGCCGAGTACCGGCTCTTGGTCATAAACGTCGACCGCCGCTCTGCCCGGGCGGCCTGCTTTGAGCGCCTCCTCCAACGCCCCCTTCGCGATCAGCCCCGACCGACTGGCGTTGACAATTAAAGCCGTCGGCTTCATGCGCGCGAGATCATCGCCCGTGACGATGCCGCGCGTGTCTTTGTTGAGCGGCAAATGAAGACTGATGATATCGCACTCGGCGAAAAACTCCTCGCGGCTTTTGGCCACTTCGAAACCAGCGGCTTTGGCGCGGCCGGTGGATCCTTCGCGTCCCCAACATACGACGCGCGCGCCGAATGCTTTGCCCGCGGCCGC
>DASXSW010000466.1:0-2292 GCA_036505755.1 Binatia bacterium
TCGGCAAAACCACGGAGACAAATTCTTTGACTTGGTCGAGCCCCTTGGCGTGAGTGATGCGCTCCATGAAAAGTTTGCGGATCTCCTCGCGCGCCGATTCCACCGCAAGCTTGCCGGCTGTCGGCATGACGTTATCGACGATTCGAACTTCTTTGCCTTTCTGTTGCAAGAGGTCGGTTACTTCCCGGACCGCCGCACGGTTGCCGCCAACGACGATGGGCACGGAGACGGCGGACCGCGCCAGCATCCGTGCATTGTGAAGAATCGTTTCAGCGTCGCCGCCGTCGACGCCCCCGGTGAGAAGAATCATGTCAGGCCGAAGGGCTTCGATCTCCTTGATCTTGGCGTCGCTCAATTTGAATGCCGTCGATCCGACAACCTTTGCCCCCGCGCCGAGCGCGGCCTGGTTCGCTGCTTCGACGGTCAAGCCCGGAACATTGCCGACGACCGCGATCCGCAAACCGCCCGCTGCGCTGCTGGATGCGAGCACAACTTTATCGCTGAGAATGGATAAGTCTTTTGGAAGACGTTCTAACAGCGCATAACGCTCGTGCAGCTCGTTCAGCGCTTGCAAGAGCCCTTCGCGCACGTCGGTGAGCACCGTCGACGGCGCCTGGCTTCGGCCAACCAATCGGGCCGTGTTCAGATCGACCGCAGTGACCTTAGTAAACGTGCTGCCGAAATCTATGAGGATGGCGAGGGGGTTCAACGTGGTGTTCAATCGTTAGTGTTGATGTCCGCTGATCAATAAACAAGGGAACTGAAAGTTTCCCCTCTAGGTGTCATCCGGTGGCTATTGCTACTTTCCGCACTTGCTATTTGCCGAGAGCTGATAGTTCAGTATCCGCTCCATTCTTATTTCACCGTCGTGATCGTTTTGTACATCTCCATGAGTCGCTTATCGGCCATGGTTGTCTCGATATCCCGGTTCATCTCTTCGCCGCGAATCAAGCCGATCTCCAATCCCATTTTCTCAGATTCCTTGATAAATTGCTCGTCCTTGGTCATTGCCGCGAAGGCGTCGCGCAATATTTTCACCCGTTCGGCTGGCACGCCCGGATTCAACGCGACCGAGCGCGAAAGGTTCTGCGACGCGTACAGCGCGGCGAGCAAGCCTTTGCTTCCCGCCGGCGCAAGCTCATCGATGCTCGGGACCGCAGGCAAGCGCGTATCGCGGATTTGTTTCGACGTGACAAGCGTTTTCACATAGCCGGTCTTAATCCACTCCCGCTTGGTTGCGAATAGCGATCCGGTGCTGAATGCGCGACCGTCGAGGGCGCCACGCTCGATGTCCAGCAATATTTGCGGCGTGCCCGGATAACCAGGAATCACGTGAAATTCCAGGCCGAGAATGTAGCCGACAATCCTGACCACGACGCTGCTCGGGTGGTCGAGCGACTGCGCGCCCATCTTCGGCAGCTTGCCTTCTTTGTTGGCCTTTCTGATCGCATCGAAACTGGTGTAGGACGTCGCCGAACGGACAAAAAGCGTTTGCGCATCGTCAAAAGCTTGCCCGACCCAGATGAATTTCTGCAGTTGAAACTTGATCGCTTCATCCCCTCCGGCCGACGCAAATAAGCTGCTGGGATTGACCGAGACCATGCTTAGGCCGTCAGGCTTGCGTAAGTTGTAGAGTTCGTTCATCGCGATCAAACCGCCGGCCCCTGGTTTATTGACGATATCGATACGCGGTTTACCTGGAATATACTTTTCGAAATGGCGCGCAATGTGGCGCGACGTAATATCGTTTCCGCCACCGGCGGTCGACCCGACGTAGTAAGAAATGATTTTCCCCTCGTAGAAATTTTTCGTTCCCTGGGCGTGCACCGGCGCAGCGGCGAGCAAAACACTAAAGAACGCAAGCACCCATTTAGAACTCTTCGGCAAAAAACTACCTCTTATCAAAATTCATTCCCTTCCCACCACATTCAACAAAAATCCCTGCGCGACACGGACTTCCGACTTCTGCTCGTTGACAGGCGATTTCCGACTCTGTTCTCGCTCTACTTCACCTCGGTAATTGTCTTATACATATCCATAAGCCGTTTGTCGCGCACGGTTGCCTCGATGTCGCGGTTCATGTCTTCACCACGAATCAAGGTCGTTTCCGCACCCATCTTTTCTGCTTCCTTGATAAACAGTTCGTCCTTGGCCATTGCCGCGTAGGCATCGCGCAATACTTTCACTCGATCGGCCGGCACGCCCGGACCTAAGGCGATGGAGCGCGAGATATTCTGCGCCGCATGCAGCGCGGCGAGCAAGCTTTTCGTCCCTGTCGGTGCGAGCTCTTCG
>DASXSW010000467.1:0-4755 GCA_036505755.1 Binatia bacterium
CGAACAGACTCTCCAAGGGAATTTCCTTCTTCACGAGTCCTTGCTCGATCTGGTATCGGTTGAGCGCCTGGATCGATTTCTTGTCCGCCTCGGTCAGGACGCACGCGTACGGGTCGTAACCCAACACGTCCCGCTCTTTGGGTAGCCCGTGGCATCGCCGTTTTTGAAATATTTTGGCGCCAGCCGGTTCGCTTCGCGAAAAGCTTCGATGAGTTTGGCCGCTAGATCGGGATACCTTTCCACTGTCTCCTCTTTGATCGTCATGATGTGGATAATCGGATAGATCTGCGTTCGCTTCACGTAGCGAATGATTTCATCCGTGTCTTCGAATAAAGGTTTCACGCCAGGCACTTGACCCATCACGCCCGGCAGCACGCCGCCGCCGAACAAACCCGGATAACCCGAGTCGCCCGCGACGAGCGCGGCGCCGAGCTTGCCTTCGCCGAGAAGTTTGGCCAGATGAGGCTTTTCCTGACCGAACGGCGGCGGAGGATCGAGCCGCTCGACTTTCACCGGCAGTTCGTTGCCGATAAAAACTTCTTTGCCGGACACGAACCAGCCCACATCGGTGGTTTTAATGCCGTGTTCATCCAACAAATAACCGCGCGCCCAAGACACCGCGGTCGCGCCGTAGCGGAAGGCGCCGATTTGTTTGCCCTTAAGCTCGCTGGGATGCTTCAGTTTGCCTTCGCAGAAAAATATATTTCTTTGCCGCGGGCCGCGCTGGAAGAATACCGGCAGCGCGAGAAAGCGTTTGCCCTTTTCCTTGGCGCGCATCAACGTCGCCGTCGACATCTCGGCGACATCGAACTCACCCTGCACGAAGCGGTAATGAATCTCCCCCGCCGAATACTTGTCACCGACATACTCTAGATCGTAGCCGTCGATCGGGATCAGCCCGTCGATCAGCGCGCGATTGCGCGGGTTGGGATTGGTGCTGAATGTTATACGTGGTTTATCCGCCACAATGTTGCCTCCAAATTGTATTCAAAACCAATGATTGCGCCTACGAATTGAGAAACGACCTTTCTTTTCGTCATTCCGGCGGAAGCCGGAATCCAGGCTTCTTGAATTCACGAAGGGTAAGGAACCTGGATGCCGGCGTTCGCCGGCATGACGGCCTATCTCTTCACGTCACTTGAAACTCTTTTATCGATTCTGCGACAGTTCAAACCGCCAAATGCTTCTTCAGAAATTCCATCGCCCGCGGCCAAGATTCTTGATCCGCCTGCGCATGGTACTTTTCGACATGATGGCGATCCATGAACGCATGGCCGGCGCCTTTGTAGACGTGAAACTCATGAGCTTTGCCGAACTTGGTTAGCTCAGCGGCGATTTTCTCCATATCCTCCAGCGTGGGATTTTTATCCGTTTCGCCGAAGTGCCCCTGCAGCGGGCAGCTGATCTCCGCCGTGCGCTCGAACGGCGTCGGGCTTTCGCCCCACTGCCGGAAACAGCTGCCGGGATACCAGGCGATGGCGGCTTTTAGCTCTCGGTTGGTCGCCGCCATCAAGTAGGCTACGCGCCCGCCCATGCAAAAGCCGAGGATACCGATTCGGCTGCCGTCGACGAATTTGTTTGCTTTGAGATAATTCACAGTGGCGTCGATGTCTTTCATGATGTTGGTATCGCGCGCTCGTGCGCGGCGCGTTGGTCCATCGTCTTTACAATCCGGCCCATCACGATGGTAGAGATCCGGCGTCACGGCAAAGAATCCGGCAGCGCCGGCGCGCTCGGTCATCTCCTCCATAAATGGATCGACGCCTTCCTGATGTTGAATAAGAATCACTGCCGGTATTGGTCGATTACTGTCGGGTTGACTGATGACAAGGTTCATCGAATTGTTATCGACAATGATTTGTTCACGATGCAATGTCACATTATGTTCCTCTCTGATCAGTGTGCCCGTCGCAGCCTTTCTTCACGGCTTGAACGACTTGAACGATTTGAACGATTTGAACTTTTTTATCCCATCACATGCCCTGCCTAAGCTTCATCTCTTCAACCAATGTCGGCAAATAGGCCGCGACTAGCGCCGGCGTGCCTTTCCGCACATAGTCGAGTCCACGCTTTAGTGCTGGCGCGACTTCTTCCGGATCGCGCACAGTTTCGCCGTAGCCATTGGCCGACTCGGCAAGCTTGGCAAAGTCCGGCGGTGGATCAAATACTCCACCCTCGAAGTTTTGATTGCGCACCGCGACGCCTTTTGGATAAGTGCGCACCAAACCATTGGTACCCGTCGTATACGAACGGTTGACGAAAACCAAAGTCAAAAATGGCGCTTTGTAATGTGAAGAGGTCCACAGTGCCGGCATCGGCGTGCCAAACATGAAATAACCGTCGCCGGTGGCCAGCACGACGTCGCGGTCGGGCGCAGCAAATTTCGCTCCCAACGCCGCGCCGGCACCCCAGCCGCCCGAAGAGCCGCCGCTGCCAAAATAGGTTCCCGCCTGCGACCGACCATGGTGCGCGCAGACGTAATCGGAGTTGCTGAGCGCATCGTCGAGAAGAATCGCGTTCGGTTCGAGAATTTTTCCGAGCTGATAAGCTACCCAGCGCGGATGCATTGGATTGCGCCGGCCCGCCTGTTGCGCTCCTTTTTCATTCTCCTGATTGAGCTCCCGCTTGGAAACTTCGAGTCGTTCGCGCCGTTCGGCGATGCGACTCATATCGCTCTTCGATAGTAGCGCAGTAGCGGCGTCATGGATCGCCCGCGCCGCGGACGCCGCGCCAACCGGCAGCCAGAGATCAGCCTGAAACTCCATCGTCTTGTAGTTAGACATCACCGGGTCATTGTCCACCCAGATGACTTTGCTGCCGGGGCGGGGCGCGGCGCTCGGCGTGATGTAGGGCACAACCGCTTCGATCATCAATATCGCGTCGGCATCCGAGATCTCCGGTCCAGTACCGCAGAGCGCATGGCTGGCCGGAAAATTCAGTCGGTCGATGCGGTATGAGTCCATCACCGGCAAGGCAAGCAATTCCGCGAGCCGGAGAATTTCGCCGACCGCCTCGGCATTCCGTCCCGCGGTGCCGCAGTAAATCACCGGATTGCGCGCTTCGATGAGCCACTGCGCGGCGCGCTTGGCGTCTGACGGGTCGGGCCACGCCGGACGCGCGATGCCGAGCTCGTCACGGGTCGGAAAAGCAGTTTTGCCGGGGAATTTAAGCATCGCAGTTTCCCGTGGCACCGTGAGATAGATCGGTCCCTTTGGTTCGCTCATCGCCACTTGCAGCAAACGGCTGACCATGAAACCGGGATTGTCCTGGTGCTCCAGGCGATGATCGACTTTAGTGTATTGGCGCAGAATGGCGCCCTGATCACGCGGCTCTTGCACCCACTGCACCGCGCTGTTGCGCGCGCCGGCCATCGAGCCGGGGTAAGCGCGCGGTCCGGTGCCAGCAGTAATTAACACCGGATAATTTCCTCGCCATGCGGTGTGAATGGCGCCGCCGTAATTGAGCGTACCGACATCGACGTGCACCGCGGTCGCCGCCGGCTGGTTACGAATCATCGCGCTACCGAGCGCGGCGTTAAGCGCCACGCTCTCATGAGGAACGGTGACGAGCTTGGGCGTCGGCCAGCCTCTTTCGTTCGCCTTGGCGACGCTCTCCTGCCAAAAGGCGATCTCGGAGCCGGAGACGAAAAACAAATGATCGATGCCGCCCAACTTCATCGACTGAACCAAAGCGTCGGACCATTCCTCCGCCGGATACTCACTCCATCGGGCATCGTGAGAAATATTTTCGGCCATGATGATCTCCTCTTAGAAGGGATGAAGGCTAAGGTAAAAGTGTAAGGGCACGGCATGCCGTGCCCCTACGAAACATCGGGTGCGTTACCCATCACTCCAATATTCCAGCATTCCATTCCTCTACGCCAACGGATTCTTGCAAATCACGTTCAGCAGCGCCTGGCGTCCTTCTTCCTTGACAACCTTTAACGCCTTTGCCAATGCGTCGGGAACTTCCGATGGTTCCTCGACGCGCGCCGCATAGGCGCCGCAGGCTTGGGCGGTGAGCTCGAAGTTCGGTGAGGGGCTTAAATCCGTGCCGGGAAAGTTTCGCGTCCGGGCCGCTACGCCGTCGGGGTACAAGCCGCGGGCGGCATTCAAACTCGCGTTCCAGACCTGGTTGTTGTAGATCACTGTGAGAAATGGAATGCGATATTTCTGCGCCGTGAAGTGACACGCCGTCGGCGCGCCGAACATATAGGAACCATCGCCTTCGGCGGCAATAACCGTCGCGTCGGGCGCCCCCAGCTTCATGCCGATGGCCGCGCCCAATCCCCAGCCGAGATGGCCGGCCAGTGGCGTGCCGAATTGAGAACCGGGCCGGTTCAAGTGAATCACCTCCGCGAGTCTCGAGGTGACCGTTTCGTTGACGATGATCGTCTTGTCGTCCATGACATCGCCGATGCACTTCGACAGCCAAACTGGATTGATCGGTTTGTGATTCTTGGCCGCCTCGATGCTCGCTTCAATTTCGCCGATCATGACGTCATGCTCTGCCGCGGTTTTCTTGCGCCGCTCTTCGAGCTTGCTTTTTGCCACGGCGCCCGCCGCAAGCTTCGCCTTGATGGTCGCGGTCAAAACCGGCAGCGAGACTTCCGAACAACCTGTCACCGGGAGATCCGCCGGAAAACCCCAACCGGGTATCCCTGTGAACATTGGATCCCGCTCCAGGTGAATGATTTTTACTCCGTCGCGCAAAACGTTTCGGTTCGGCGGCTCCCACGGCACGTCGGTATCGATG
>DASXSW010000468.1:0-4522 GCA_036505755.1 Binatia bacterium
GCCCGTCCGGACTATCGCTTAGTCCGGGCGCGCACCGCCAATGAAGCGCTGCTGGCCCTGGTCGGCGACGAGTTCGCGGTCATCGTGCTGGACATCCACATGCCGGATCTCGACGGCTTCAAGCTGGCGGAAATAATCAAGCAGCGCAAGCGCACCCAACATATTCCGATCATTTTTCTCACCGCCTATTATCAGGAAGACAAAGACGTGCTGCAGGGCTATGGCGCCGGCGCGGTCGATTATCTGAGCAAGCCGGTCAATCCGCTCATTCTCAAATCGAAAGTCGATGTGTTCGTCGATTTATTTCGCAAGACTCATGCGCTCACCAAGCTCAACCAGGCGATGGAAACGGAGATCGAGCAACGGGTCGAACAGATCAGGGCGTCGCTACGCGAGAAAGAGACGTTGCTCAAGGAAATCCATCACCGGGTTAAAAACAATTTGCAGGTGATCTCCAGTCTGTTGAGCCTCCAGTCCGACAAGCTTGCCGACACCACGACGCGCAAGCTGTTTCATGACGCCCGCGATCGCGTGCGGTCGATGGCACTGGTGCATGAGAAACTATACAACTCACACGACTTGGCGCGCGTCGAGCTGGGCGAGTACACGCAAAGCCTGATGAGCGACCTGATGCAAGCGCACGCCGCGCTGGCGTCGAAGGTGCGCCTGCGCATCGAGCAGGATGCGGTATTTGTGCCGGTCGACGTGGCGATTCCGTGCGGGCTCATTCTCAATGAGCTTGCTACCAATGCTCTCAAACACGCCTTTGGCGAGCGCGCCGAGGGCGAGATCGCCATTGAGACCAAGCGCCTGGACGACGGGCGTATCCGTGTCGTGTTCTCCGACGACGGCCGCGGACTGCCACCGGAGCTCGACTGGCGCAGCGCTGATACTCTCGGCCTGCGTCTGATACGCATGCTCGCCGATCAGCTCGGCGGCACATCGGAGCTGTGCAACGGCCAAGGCACGCGGTTTGAGCTAACCTTGAATGCTCGTTCCTACATCGATGACGATCGAGGTGATGACCGGTGACGAAAACCAAAGTGTTAATCGTTGAAGACGAAGCGATTGTCGCCGCCGACCTCGCCAACAAGCTCCGGCAGCTGGGCTATGAAATTATCGGCGGCGTTGCGAGCGGCGAGGAAGCCCTCACCATCGCCAGCGAACGGAGACCGGATGTTGTACTCATGGATATTCGACTCAGCGGCGCTCTTGACGGCATCGAAACGGGCGCGCGGATGCGCAGCGCGTACGATCTACCGGTCGTCTATCTTACCGCGCATTCCGATCCGGACACGCTTACCAGAGCCCTCGGCACGGAGCCGTTCGGCTATGTTCTCAAACCATTTGTCGATCGCGAGCTGAAAACCCAGATTGAAATCGGTCTGTACAAGCACCGTACGGAGTCGACCCTGCGAGAGAGCGAAGCGCGGCTGCGCCTGGCGGCAGAGGCGGCCGGCTTTGGCACCTATGACATTGATCTCGTATCCGGAATGGTTTATTGGTCGGAGGAAGCAAAACAAATTCTCGGCATGTTGCCCAATGGTTCGGGCACCCAAACGCTCGGTCCTGAAGATAGTCGCTCGAACGAATGCGAACGCATCGAAGCGGCGATTCGGCGGTCTGTCAACCAACCGGACGAAACAACGATCTCCGCTGAGTATAGCGTCGCGCGGTCCGACGGCGAGCCTGGTTGGGTGCTTGCGCGCGGCCGCGCGTTGTTCTCCGGTGAGGGCGAGAGCCGGCGCGCCGTGCGCGCCATCGGCACGATCGTCGACATCACGGCAGCCAAACATGCCAACGAGCGTTTGCGCCGGCGTCAACAGCAGCTTGAGCGACTGAATCGCGAGCTGGAGGACATCAATCGCGGTATGGTGACGCTGTATGCGGAGCTCGACGAGAAGGCGAAAGAGCTCAGGCAAGCCGACGAGATGAAGACCCGGTTTCTATCGAATATCAGCCACGAGTTTCGCACCCCGCTCAATTCGATTTTTGCCTTATCGAGCTTATTGATCGATCGCGTCGATGGAGAGTTGACCGCCGAGCAGGAGAAGCAGGTCGGATTCATCCGCAAGGCGGCCGACTCGCTGCTGGAGTTGGTCAACGACTTGCTGGACTTAGCCAAGGTGCGGGCGGGAAAAATCGACGTGCGCGTAGCGGAATTCAACGCGGTTAATTTGTTCAGCGCGTTGCGCGGCATGTTGCGTTCCTTGCTCGTCAATGAAGCGGTCACATTGGTATTCGAAGACCCGGAGGGTTTACCCACGTTGTCCACCGACGAGGGCAAGGTATCGCAGATATTGCGCAATTTTATCTCCAACGCACTGAAGTTCACCGAGCGCGGCGAAGTGCGGGTCACAGCGCGCCACGACGAAGACAACGGGACGGTGACGTTTTCAGTTAGCGATACCGGGGTGGGAATTGCACGCGAAGATCAGGAGAAAATCTTCGAGGAATTTATCCAATTAGCGAGTGCGGCGCACAGCCAGTTCAAGGGGACAGGATTGGGGTTACCGTTATGCCGCAAGTTGGCCGAGTTGTTGGGGGGGCGGATCGACTTGGAGAGCGAGGTGGGAGTGGGCTCGAAATTTTCGCTGACGGTGCCGGCGCGCTATGTAACAGAGGATCAAGCAGGAGGTGTGGAAGAGCCGGCGGTATTGACGGCAGAGGTGAAATAACAACGCCGAGACGAAAAAGATAGCCGAAATGATTACTCCAATGAATCGGCCGGGGTCGAATAGTAATTCTAAAATGGCAGCGCGTCGAAACGGCCAACCGAAGCCCCAGGCGTTGGCGAAAACTCCGACCGGCATCAAAGGCCTCGACGAAATCACAGAAGGCGGGCTGCCGCGCGGCCGCTCGACCTTGATAACGGGCGGCGCGGGCTGCGGTAAAACATTGCTCGGCATGGAATTTCTCGTGCACGGCGCGCGCGATTTCGGCGAGCCCGGCGTTTTCATGGCGTTCGAAGAAAACGCCGAGGAGTTGACCGAGAACGTGCGTTCGCTCGGGTTCGATCTCGCCGAGATGATTCAACGCAAACAGCTGCTTATCGACGCCGTGCACATCCAGCGCAGCGAGATCGAAGAGACCGGCGAGTACGACCTCGAAGGGTTATTCGTCCGGTTAAATCACGCCATCGATTCTATCGGCGCCAAGCGCATCGTGATCGACACCATCGAGGTGTTGTTCTCGTCGCTCTCGCCGGGCATTCTGCGCACCGAGTTGCGCCGGCTGTTTCACTGGCTCAAAAGCAAAGGCGTCACTGCCGTCATCACCGCCGAACGCGGCGAGGGCACGCTCACGCGTCAGGGGCTCGAGGAATACATCTCCGACTGCGTGATCCTGCTCGATCATCGGATCACTGACCAGGTGCTGACCCGCCGCTTGCGCGTGGTCAAGTACAGAGGGTCGAGCCACGGCACGAACGAATACCCTTTCCTGATCGACGCTCGCGGTCTCGCCGTGCTGCCGATCACCTCCCTCGGTTTGAATCACAAGGCGACCAACGATCGGATTTCCACCGGCGTCGCTAGCCTTGATTCGATGCTCGGCGGCAAGGGCTATTTCCGCGGCAGTAGCGTGCTGGTTTCCGGCACGGCAGGCGCCGGCAAGTCCAGCCTGGCGGCCCATTTCGTCGACGCTGCTTGCGGCCGCGGCGAGCCTGCTCTTTACATCGCTCTGGAAGAATCCCAAAGCCAGATCATGCGCAACATGCGCTCCATCGGCATTAACCTGGAGCGGTGGAACAGAAGCGGCCTGCTCAACTTTCACAGCGCGCGTCCGACGGTTTATGGCCTGGAAATGCACCTGGCGATCATCCAGGGCTCGATTGAGAAGACTAAGACCAAGGTGGTGGTGATCGACCCGATAACCAATTTTAACGCGATCGGTACGCCACTGGAGATCAAGGCGGCGCTCATGCGGTTGCTCGACTTTCTCAAGATGAACAGCATCACGACGCTGTTTACCAGTCTTACCGAGGATGCAGCGCACGCTGAGGACTCCGAGGTAGGGGTTTCTTCGCTGATGGATACATGGATTCTCTTGCGTAACCTGGAATACAACGGCGAGCGTAACCGCGGCCTCTATATTCTAAAGTCGAGGGGCATGGCACATTCGAATCAGATCCGTGAGTACATCCTGACCGACCATGGCGTCGAGTTGGTCAAGGTTTACACCGAGCCGGGCGGTGTGTTGACCGGCACTGCCCGAGTCGTCCAGGAGGCCAGAGAAAGTGCCGAAGCATTGCGGCGCCAAGCGGAAATCGCGCAGCGGCAGCGCGATCTGGAACGTAAACGGGCTTCCCTCGAAGCACGCTTGCAGGCCGAACGCGAGGAGTTCGCCGCCCATGAAGAAGAGGTGTTAAAAGAAATCGCCGAGCTGCGTTTGACGGATGCAACCTTGGCTCAGGGCCGGCTGGAGGCGGCGCAGCTGCGCGACGCCAACGGTGGTGCGAAAATCAAGCGCCGGCGCCGCGCGCTCAGGGCGGGGGGAGGAAACGGTGAAGATCGCAAAGAAC
>DASXSW010000469.1:0-7350 GCA_036505755.1 Binatia bacterium
CCTGCGCAAACTCAATCAAGAATCCTCGGTAGATTAATCCGGCTGATCCTGGGCCCAAAACATTTCCATTCACAACGCGCGAAAAGTAGCATTGCCGTAATAAAGCTGAGGGTGTTGCCACCTCTGCGAGAGCGCTTTCCAGCCCTTCACTAAAGCCGGTTGACGGTGACTTGGTTGACAGGGGTTATTGGCGAGCTATAAAAGGTTAATGCTTAAAGTAATTTTCAAGGCGTTCCTCTGTCAGTGAAAAACCAAAATAAAAATCCCATTGGGCTCGAAAGAGTCAAAAAATGGCTTTATGCCAAGGGGCTTCTTGAACGCAGCAGCGGCTGTGTTCTTTGCGGCTCATGTTATGGCCACGGGCCGGCCAATCCGATGGAGGACAAGCCGGGGCCCAAGGAAAAATGCCCGCCCTATGAATTCTACCGATTCCAGCGTCATACACCCAAGTCGCGCTGGCTAATGGCGCAACGGGTGTTTCACGGGCTCGATCCGATCACCGCCGAACTCAAAGAAGTTATTTATGCTTGCACCAATTGTCTGATGTGCCAGGAACTCTGCGGCGTGCGCGACGACGGCTATGGACCGTGGGACATCACGGTCGCCATGCGCGAGGAAATCACTGAGAAAGAAGGCCCGCTTGACGCGCATCGACCGCTCTACGACGGACTGACCCAGCACGACCATCCCTGGGGCCTACCGAAGGCGCAGCGTGGCGCTTGGGCTGAGGGGCTTGGAGTTAAGAAATTGGGCGAGTTCGGCGCCACCACTCTGCTCTACGCGGGCTGCTCCGCCGATCGGGCGAGTGGTCGAAGCGGCGCTATCGCACTGGCCAAGCTGATGCAAACGGCGGGAGAGGACTTCGTCATCCTTGGCGGCGAAGAGAAATGCTGCGGGCTTTACGCTTTTGACCTCGGTTTCCGGCGCGAATATGAGCGATTGCAAGAAGCCAACCTAGCGACCATCCGTAATGCGGGAATAAAAAAAGTCGTTGTCGCCTGTGGCAGCTGCCAGAGAATCTGGCGCGAATACGCCAAGACATCAGAGATCGAGGTGGTCCACGGCGTCGAATATGTCGATCAATTGAATCGAGCCGGACGACTAAAATTCTCCACTCCCCTCACTAAGAGAGTCACCTACCATGACTCCTGTCATCTGGGTCGGGGTTGCGGTGTTTACGATGCACCCAGGAATATTCTGCGCGCGATTCCTGGAATCCAGTTGGTCGAGATGGCACGCAATCAACGATGGGCTTGGTGTTGCGGTGGTGGTGGTGGTGTGCCGGAAGCAGATCCAGAGTTGGCGCAATGGAGCGCGACAGACCGCATGCGCGAGGCGAAGGAAACCGGTGCCGAGTTAGTGCTAACTTCCAGCGCACTGTGCCAACGTTCCTTCGCTGATCTCAAACAACCGGCGCTGCCCGTCCAGGACTTGCTCGAATTCGCCTATCAGGCACTCCGATAATGCTGAAAGAAGCTCACTTCACGCCGCAACGCATGTTGGCAATGCTCGGTCTGAAGGCCGACTCTCTTGGTCCCTATGCCTTGATCCCGGGACCCAAAGAGCGCAGCGAGATGCTGTTAAAGCTGCTGGACAATCCGCAGAAGAATTTCACGTTTTTGGACTACGAGATGCACAGTGGATCGCTGGAGGGCAAACGAGTCACCGTTGGCAATGGCGGACGTTACGCGCCGGACACGGCGATCACCACGGAGATCCTGTGCGGCGCAGGGGCGCAATCGCTGATCCGCGTCGGCAGCTGTGGATCACTCCAAGAGCATGTGAAGATCGGCGATCTGGTGATCGTCACCGGCGCCGTGCGCGGCGAAGGCACGTCGCGTTACTACGTGGCGGACAATTTTTCAACGACGGCTCACCGCGACATCATCGAGGCGCTGAAAACCGCTGCAGACAGTCTAAAGGCGCGCTATCATCTCGGCCGGATCTTTACGACCGACGCGCTGTTCCAAGAGACGCCTGAACTGATTCAGCAACTGAACGAACAAAACATTTCGAGCATCGACATGGTCACTTCGGCCTTTCTCACCATCGCTCACGTGCGCGGCAAGAAAGCCGGCGCAGTCCTCGCGGTATCCGATGAGTGCCTGCACGGCAAGTTTGGCTTCCGCGATCCGGCGTTTCTCGAAGCCGAACAGAAGACCATCGAAGTAGCGCGCCAAGCGTTGCAGTATCTCTAATTCGTTTCGCTTTAGTTTTGAGCTAATGACGAACACCACACAAAGCCCGCTGTTTGAACCAGTGCTAGCGCACGGAACCGGTTTCAAGATACTCGATGAATCTCTCGTGCCCGAAACGATCGCGTTCATCGAGGTGAACGACGTAGCGCAGGCGCTTGACGCGGTGCGCGACATGAAAACCCGCGGCTACGGCCAGGTGCTGACGTTCTTGTATAGCGGTGCGCTGATGGCGCAACGTTATGACGGTAAAGAGGCTGGACCCCTGCGTGATCGGATTGCGGAAATGACCCGGCAATTCTGCGCGGTGCGGCCGACCTTCGATTTCAGCGGGCTCGGCTATTTCTTTGAAGAGTGGTTTAAGAAACTACCGGCGGGCGTCAACGCTGGGGAAACCATCGCGAAGCAAGCTCGTGAATTGGCCGGACAAATTACTCGCGGGCGCGTCGCGCGCGCCGCCCGGGCGGCTTCGATCCTACCGAACCCGGCGCGGGTGATGACGCACTGCAATGTTAGCGGTGAATTGGTCGCGGTGGCGCATTTTTGCAAAGAGCTGGGTAAGGCCTTCACCGTCATCGCCACGGAAACCCGACCTTACTTGCAAGGCACGCGCCTGACTGCGTGGGAGCTCGCGCAGGCGGGCGTGCCGGTGTCGTTGATACCGGATTGCGCCGTGGCCCAGGTCATGGCCAAAGGCGAAGTCAACGCCGTAATCGTTGGCGCCGACCGCTCGGCGCGCAACGGCGACGTGATCAATAAGGTCGGCACCTACCCGCTGGCGCTGATGGCGAAGGAGTATGGGGTGCCATTTCATGCGTTGGTGCAAGATCCGCGCTCGGTGGAAACCGCAGATGACGTGGCCATCGAGGAGCGGCCGGCGTCAGAAGTGCTTTTTTTCCAAGGGCAATCGTTAATCGGTTCGAGCGATCGCGGAGTTAAAACCCGTTATCCCGCTTTCGATGTGACGCCGGCGGCGCTGATTTCCCATCTCGTCGGCTTTGACGATCTCTATACCCCGGAAACTTTCCGCCAGAAATACCAGATCGAATCAAAACCCGACGGCAGTTGTACCAAGCAGAGCCGAAAATATCTTTTGGTCTACGGTATCCCAAGCGAGAGTCAATACAGTTACTTGATCAGCGCTTTGAAGGCGGCGCAGAGCGAAAGCCTTTTGGTGCCCGAGATGCGGCCGGAGCTGTGGGGCGCGCAAGTGGTGGTACCACGACTCCTCGAACGCAAAGTATCGGCCACTTTGATTTCGGACAACATGATGGGGACACTGTTTGCACGGGGTGAAATCAGCAAGCTCTGTCTGTTCTATGATGGCCTGAGCGCGGCGGGCCCCACCGGCATTTGCGGTTCGCTGCTCGCTGTCCGTCTCGCGCGCTTGCACGGTGTTCCCGTCGAATTGCTGAGTGGGGAAAAACCAAGCGGCGCACCGATCGACCGCGACGTCTCAACATTTCTGGGCAAAAAGATTTGTCCCGCAGGTGTTTCCATTCGCGCCGTCGAAGCGGAAGCGCTTCCCTGGGGATTATTCAAAGAGTAAAGGCACCCATGATCAAGCTCGAGCGCGAAATGATTCGCTGGGGCAAGACGCTCTTTGAGCGTCGGCTGATCAGCGGCTGGGGTGGCAATTTAAGTTGCCGACTGGGTAAGCATACTTTTTTGATCACCGGACAGCACGCGCCGCTTGGTTTTCTCACACCAAAGGATTTGGTACGCATCAACCAGGACGGAAAACCGGCGACGAAGAACCGGAAAGCTTCCAGTGAAACGCCGCTGCATATGGCTGTTTATTCCCGTACGGAGGCCCAAGTCGTCGTGCATGTCCACCCACCGATGGTTTTGGCATTTTCGCTGACGCATGAAACTTTCATGCCGATCAGCTTCGAAGAGAAGTACACCATCGGCGAGGTGCCGATCATTCCGCAGGACACGCCGACGGTGACGAAGCCGGATAAAGTCATTGAAGAACTGAGATATCACCCGGTAGTGATCATCAAAGGTCACGGCACTGTGGCCATCGGCAATAGTTTTCAAGAAGCGTTTCTCCTCACGGATCTGCTCGAGGAAGCGGTGCGCTGCCAGTTTTTCAAAGAGGGCGTTTCTACCAATCGAGAGGCGGAAATACAGTCGTCAAAAAACGGCCAGCGGCCGGCCGCCGTCGCAGGAAAGAGTTACGAACTGTTTTCCAGAGACCACATGACGGCTTTAGTTGACGCCGCGAACAGTGATGCGCGGTTTCGACGTGACGGCGCAGAAAGCCGGCTCACGACGTCTCTGACGCTCTTTCTCGATGAGTCACAGAATGCCTGGACCGTGAAATTCGTCGATGGAGAAATCACCGAGATCGCTCAAGGCGATGACGGCGACTTTCTAATCAGCGGAAAGGCGGAGTGGTGGAAAGCGGTTTTCAGCAATCGGATCGACGCGTTTCTCGCCACGCAGCAAGGCAAACTTAAATTTAAACGCGGCGAGCTGGCGCAACTATCGCGCTGGTACAAACCCTTTCAGAGGGCATTCGAGTTATGGCAAGCGATACCGGTTCAGTAGGTTTCTTCGCGGCTGAAGTTCTGGAGAAAACCGCGCTGCGTCAGCCGCACAAGACGGCGGTCATCTCAAAGGAAGAGGAGTTGACTTTCTTTGAGCTGAACCAGCGAGTTCACGCGCTGGCGGCGCATCTGCAAACGGAGGGGGTTCGACAAGGCGAGCGAGTGGGAATCCTATTGCCGAATTCGCCCGCCATCCCGCTAAGCTACTACGCGACGCAGAAGATCGGCGCCGTGACCGTCATCCTCGACGCGCGGCTTAAAGGCAAAGAGCTCGAAGGAGTTCTTAAGGACGCTGATCTCACACTGCTCATCGTTCACAAGCAGTTGTTTCCGGAAGTCGAAGAAGTTTTCAAAACGATGGTACCCGTTCCCGTGTGGGTCGTGGACGGCCTCGGCGAGCCCAGCTTCGAGAAGCGACTCTCAACGCCCGCCGGTTCTCTGGTGGCGCCGCGATTAGAGTCGGACGCCGATGGATTGATTCTTTACACATCGGGAACCACCGGCGAGCCTAAGGGCGTCGTGTTGAGCTACGCAAATCTCGCGCAGTATCCTCGGGTCATGGGTTCGATGGGTGTCACCGATGCTGCGACGATCCGTGGCTGCATCTTGCCCATGTCCCATATTGTCGGGCCGGTGGTTTGCAATGAACTGGCCGAAAGAGGTTACACACTGGTAATCTTCGATCAGATCAATCCAATCACGCTCCTGGAAGGCATTCAAAAATATCGAGTCAACGTTTTCGAAAGTGTGCCGATCGTTTTTCAGCTCCTCTTAGGCGTAAAGAATCTCACCAGCTACGACACCAGCAGCATGAAGATCGCGGCGATGATGGGCACGAGCATTCCGTTTCCCTTATTGCGCGCTTTTCAAGTCGCCCAGCCGCATATCAAAGTGATCCAAGGCTACGGCCTGACGGAAACTTCGCCGATGATCACATTGGTCGAGCCCGATAAAGCCCAGGCGAAAATGGGCAGCATCGGCCGCGCCGTGCCGGGAGTCGAGGTAAGAATCGTTGACGAAGCTGGCAAGGAACTCGGTATCAACGAGCCCGGTGAGATCATCACTCGTGGCCCGCATGTGATGAAAGGCTACTTTCGCCGACCCGACGCCACGGCGCAGCGCATCCGCGATGGCTGGCTCTACACGGGGGACATCGGTAAGCGCGACGCCGACGGTTACTACTATCATCTTGGTCGGCACGACGACATGATCATCACCGGCGGTCTCAACGTTTACCCGGCCGAAGTGGAAAACTTGATTTACACGTACCCGGGCGTGCAAGAAGCAATCGTTTTTGCGATTCCCGATTCAAAGCGCGGTCAGGTGATCGGCGCCGCCATTGTGCCGCGGCCGGGATCGAGTATTGTTGAAAAGGAGTTATTGGTGTTTTTGCGCGCCAACCTGGCCAATTTCAAAGTCCCGGGCAAGATCGTCATGCGCGAAGCGTTGCCACGCACATCCTCCGGCAAGACTATTCGCGACGCGGAAACGCTGCTGGCTAAGTCAAGTTCGATCTAACCACAACGGGCACATAGGTCACAAAATCAAGAAAGATTTAGCCGCAAAGAACGCAAAGGGCGCAAAAAGAAAATCGCAAATTTTTCAGTCCGATGACCCTGACTCGGAAAAGACCCATCTCGCGCAAAGGCGCAAACAGCGCCAAGGGAGGAGCAATCACCTCCCACCGGAGTTCCAAGGGTGAATTTTCCGGCGTGGCTGGCCGCGAAGAATTGATCTGTTCGATACAGAGCGCCGCCGGCTTGATTCTCGCCGTGACGGAAAATCGCGCCTGGATCGAAGTTTTCTTCGAAGGCGATTTGATGCACACCAGGACCGTTAATCTGCCTGGCGACGTGCTGTTCAATATTTACATCGAAGAGATTCCCCACAAGACAACGGTCTACGAGCATCCGCGCACGATGATTTTTTTTGACGGTCCTTGCGACCTGCGCGTTACTCGTGACGGCGATAAAGTGATCGTCATGGGCGTCCCGCCAGAGCAAAACCGCGTTTAAGGCGAATCGTTATCGCCCACCTTGCCATCGGTACAGTGCGGACGGCCGCTGACGACTGACCTCGCGGCACTAATTGACTGAGCGTCATCGATTCCTATTCGGATTTCAGGTAAAAATATGCGTGATTGACCTAAGGCGGTAAGCGGCCTTAGCTTTACTTAAAGCTTTTAGGAACACTGCGAAGGAGCGTTCGCGACAGTGCCGCACCACGATCCATCGAATACGACTTGGGCTGTGCCTCCCGTGAATCTCGCGTTAGCTGAAAACACGGTCGATGTTTGGCTGATTTCATTGACCCAGCCGGGAGACTCTTATGCATCGCTAACCGGTCTCGTTTCATCCGCGGAGCGAGAGCGAGCGGCGAGATTCAAGTTTGATGTACATCGACGACGGTTTGTCATAGCCCATGCCGCACTGCGCTCAATCTTGTTGCAATATCTGAAGACCGCACCGACGGACTTGCGATTCGTTGAGAGCGTCAATGGCAAGCCAAGATTAGCCGCCGAACTTGCCGGGAGCGGCGTTCAGTTCAATCTCTCGCATTCTTATGAGGTGGCGCTTCTTGGAGTGACTCGTGGCCGTGAG
>DASXSW010000470.1:0-23649 GCA_036505755.1 Binatia bacterium
TACGAAGTCCATCACGGCGTGCGCATCACGGACGGCGCCATCATCGGCGCGGCGACCTTGTCGCATCGCTACATCAGTGACCGCTTTCTGCCGGACAAAGCGATCGATCTCATCGACGAAGCGGCATCGCGCCTGAGAATAGAAATCGACAGCATGCCCATCGAGATCGACGAAGTGGAGCGAAAGATTCTCCAGCTCGAGATCGAAAGACAAGCGCTCAAGCGCGAAGAAGACAAAGCCTCCAGGGAACGCCTGGCGCAACTGGAACGCGAGATTGAAAACCTGCGCGAAACTTCGAGCGGGCTGAAGGCCCACTGGCAAAACGAGAAGGAATCGATCCAGCGCATTCGCTCGCTCAAAGAGAAGATTGAATCGACGAAAGTCGAAGAGCAAAAGGCGCAACGCGAGGGAAATCTCAACCGCGCTGCAGAATTGCGCTACGGCACGCTGACCCAGCTCCAGAAAGAGTTGGAAGATGCCAACCAGAAACTCGCCGAGCTGCAGAAGAATCAAAAGATGCTCAAGGAAGAAGTGGACGCCGAAGACGTCGCCGAAGTCGTGGCGAAGTGGACCGGTATTCCGGTGTCAAAAATGCTCGAGGGCGAAATTCAGAAACTGCTCAAGATGGAAGATCGCCTCAAGCTGCGCGTCGTCGGGCAGGACAGCGCGATTCACGCGGTATCGAACGCCGTCCGCCGCGCGCGCGCGGGTTTGCAAGACGAGAATCGTCCCATCGGTTCATTCATCTTTCTGGGTCCCACGGGCGTCGGTAAAACCGAACTGTGCCGGGCGCTCGCGGAATTTCTCTTCGATGACGAGCAAGCGATGGTGCGGCTCGACATGTCGGAATTCATGGAAAAGCACTCCGTGTCGCGACTGATCGGCGCTCCTCCGGGCTACGTCGGCTACGAGGAGGGAGGTTACCTGACCGAAGCGGTGCGCCGCCGGCCTTATTCCGTCGTGCTGTTCGATGAAATCGAAAAAGCGCATCCCGACGTCTTTAACGCGCTCTTGCAGATTCTTGAGGACGGCAGAATGACCGACGGCCAAGGCCGAACCGTCGATTTCAAGAATACGGTTATCATTATGACCTCCAATCTCGGCAGCCAGTACATTCTCGAACTCGGGACACACAATCGCAAGGAGTTGGAGCAGCGGGTCAACGCCGCGCTGCGCGACGCGTTTAAACCGGAATTTTTGAACCGGGTTGACGAGACGATTATCTTCAACAATCTCGGCCGCGACGAAATCAAATCCATCGTGGAAATCCAGCTCAAGCGACTGCGCCAGAACTTGGCGAGCAGAAAGATGGCACTGGAGATTACCGATCGCGCCAAGGCGCTACTTGCGGACAAGGGGTACGATCCGGTCTTCGGCGCACGCCCGCTCAAGCGAACGATCCAGCGTTTGATTCAGGACCCGCTGGCGATTAAGATCCTCGAAGGAGAATTCAAAGAAGGCGATCGTATCCAAGTAGACTCGCTAGATGACGAATTCACTTTCTCCCGCGCGGCCGTCAGTTCGACTGACGAAGCTTTGGAGCAAAGGACGCTCCATTGAAACCGTCTTCGAAGAGAATACCGCCAGGCCTAGCGCGGGTGCGAAAGGGGCTTCCTCCTCCCGGCAAAGTCTTCAAAGATAAAAAGAAGACCAGCCGCAAGCGCGCGCGCGAGGAGGTCCTCAGAGAATTGCAATCGCGGTCGCTCAAATCTTCTTAGTCGCTCCCGATAATCTTTTCCCACAGGGCAAAGCGATTTTCGCATGCGCTAATTCTTTATTCGCGTTTTGAAAGCTCGCTGCGAACATGCAAAGCAACGATGAGGCGCCTGCGGACCAGAGACGGCTCACCCTGATTCTGTTCAATGTTTGTGTCGGTCAATTTATCGTCGGTTTGGATCAGCGCGCGCTGCTCGTCGCGCTGCCGACGCTAACCCACACTTTTAACACCAGCTTAACGACCATTCAGTGGGTCTTATTGATTTATGATTTGCTTTTGATCGGCACCGTGATCACCGTCGGCCGTTTGGGCGATCTATTTGGCCGCCGGCGATATTATGCCGCAGGGTTTCTCGTCTTCGTTTTAAGCTCCGCGCTCTGTGGCGCTGCCCAATCCGCATGGCAGATCATTCTATTTCGCGGTTTGCAGGCGGTGGGCGGTGCGATGATCTCGGCTAACGGCCGAGCCATCGCATCCGTGGCATTTCCCGCCAGCGAGCGCGGCAAGGCGATGGGCTTTGCGTCCATGGCTTTTCATGTCGGTTTTCTTACCGGCCCGACGTTGGGTGGTTTTCTCATTGACACCGTTGGATGGCGTTGGATTTTCTATCTTAATCTACCGGTCGGCGTCTGGGGCGCTTATCTAGCGTGGAAGCTGCTCGAAGAAAGCAAGGAAGATGTCAAAGACATTTCCGTGGACTTCCCAGGAGCGATCTTGCTCATGGCAACTTGCAGCTTCTTCCTCTTTGCGATGAATCAGCTTCCCCACCTGGGCTGGCGCGATTCGTCCGTCGTGATCATGCTTATGCTCTCGATGGTCGCATGTGCGCTGTTCGTATTCGTCGAACTGCGGTCGCGCATGCCGATCTTGAGCTTCACGCTGTTTCGTAACCGGCTTTTCACAGCCTCGATGCTCAGCCTATTTTTCATCACTTCGACGCAGTCGGGGATTAGTTTTTTGATGCCATTCTACCTGCAGAATATTCTTCATTTTTCACCTACCCATATGGGCTGGATCTTGATCGCCAACTCGGTGGTCATCGTTTTGATCGCACCCATTGCCGGCTGGTTGTCCGATCGAATGGGCTCGCGCCTGCTCTGCACCGCCGGCTCGGGTCTGATCGTCATCGGACAATTCTCTATTGCATCGTTGGGAGTTGATTCTTCGATCCCACGCATCATATTGCCGTTGTTGCTTATCGGCCTCGGTTGGGCCATTTTTAACTCGCCCAACCAGAGCGCAATCCTGGGTTCGGTGCCGCGGGATAAAGTCGGCACGGCATCGGGCATGAACACCACCACGGCCCGTACCGGAGGCGCGATGGGAGTCGCGCTCTCTGCGACCTTGTTCACCTACGGGCTCGCCGCAGCCGGCTTGACGCGCGCACAAGTGGAGTCGCCACAATCGTGGGGCGAAGCTCCCGAACTTTTCGTCCGCTCATTCAATCACACCGTGCATATCGTCAACATCGTCACACTACTCTCAGTCTTCTTTTCCGCTGTCAGAGGACGAAGGCAAGAAGAATAAACCGGCGCTTCAACAATCCGCATGCAACCTGATCAATCGCAAAAAGGACGGCGCACATCGCGGTTGATCCTGCTCAGCGTCTGCATCGGCCAAACTATCGTCGGCCTGGATCAGCGGGCAATTACCGTAGCCTTGCCCACGTTGACGGCAACTTTTCATACCGCGTTCACGACGATCCAATGGACCATACTGATTTATGACTTGGTTCTCATCGGATTGATTATCACCATGGGTAGGCTCGGCGATCTTTTCGGCCGGCGCCGCTTTTACAGCCTGGGCTTCTTGATCTTCGTGACCGCCTCTGCCGTTTGCGGTCTTTCTCAGACCACAGGCCAATTGATCTTTTTCCGCGCGATCCAGGCCCTCGGCGGTTCCATGATCGCGGCCAATGGTCGAGCGATTGTCTCGGTAAATTTACCCCCTCAGGAGCGTGGCCGAGCCTTGGGCCTGACGTCGACGGCGTTCCACATCGGGTTTCTCACCGGCCCATCATTGGGCGGCTTTCTCATCGACACGATCGGTTGGCGCTGGATCTTTTATATCAATATGCCGTTTAGTCTCTACGGCGCCTATCTCGCCTGGAAAGTCATCCCCGAGACCAGAACAAAAGAGAAAGTCGCCGTCGACATTCCAGGAGCGATCTTGCTGCTTTTGACCAACGGTCTGTTTATCTATGCGATCGACCAGTTGCCGCGCGTCGGTTGGCGCCATCCGATATTTCTCACGACGTTATCCTTGTCGCTGGTCGCGCTGATATTTCTCTTGCGCGCCGAAGCCAGAGCCAAGACGCCGATCTTGAATCTTTCCATGTTTCACACGAGGCTTTTTAGCGCTGGTATCTTGAGCCTATTTTTGATCTCCGCAACTTTGTCAGCGATCAATTTTCTCCTTCCCTTCTTTCTCCAGAACTTACTCGGATATTCGCCCTCGCAAGTGGGTTGGATCATCGTGGCGGACTCGCTGATCATTATGTTCCTAGCGCCCGTCGCCGGCGCGCTGTCGGACCGGCTGGGCTCGCGCCTGCTTTGCACCATCGGTTGCGCCATCATTGCCCTCGCGCAATTCTTCTTGTCCACGCTGGATCTTCACTCGTCGCTGTTAAAAATTGTCTTCCCGCTGGTGCTCTGGGGCATCGGCTGGGCCTTGTTCAATGCACCCAATCAAAGCTCGATTTTGAACGCGGTGAGTCCAGAGAGAATCGGCGCCGCAGCCGGTATGATTGCGACGACCGCGCGCACGGGCGGAGCCATGGGTGTTGCGCTATCGGCGACTTTGTTTGGCTATCTGTTGTCATCCGCCGGATTGAACAGCGGCCAAATCGAATCGCCGCAAAGCTGGCGCGCTGCGTCGGAAATCTTCATCGGTGCTTTTTCGACGACAATCTTGGTCCTGAACATCTTCACGCTGCTGGCGGTGTTTTTCTCCGCCGTCAGAGGACCGAGACGCGATGGCT
This sequence comes from Binatia bacterium, assembly GCA_036505755.1. Taxonomy (GTDB): domain Bacteria; phylum Desulfobacterota; class Binatia; order UBA9968; family UBA9968; genus DP-20. The sequence goes on from DASXSW010000470.1 coordinate 4,698, forward strand.
AATCTCTTGAACGGTTCGAGCCGTTGGTACGGCTAGAACGATTTTGAACGATCCTTTCTCCCTTGACAGGAAGGGTTGCGGCTCACTACTCTCTTCAGCAATCGCACGGCTCTATGGAGGCGACAATGCAGGTTCGGAAAATCCTCAGCAGCCGACTAATCGGTGCCGTTTTCATGATTGCCGGCCAATTGCCTTCGATGTCGCAAATTTGCGCTGCCGACGGACCGAGCCTCCGTGGTGTGTACAATGCTCTCGGCGGTACCATGTCACCCGCTTGGATCGCACAAGACCTGGGACTCTTCACCAAGCATGGTCTCCAACACAGCCTCAACTACCTCGCGGCCACTACGGCGATCCAGGCGATCGTCGGCGGCACCGAAGAAATCGGCCTGGTCGGCAATCAGGGCATCGACGTCGCCCTGGAAGGGGCGGACACTGTCTACGTTGCCAACACCGCATCGCGCTTCATTTTCCACCTGTACGGCGATCCCGCAATCAAGACAGTAGCCGATCTCAAGGGGAAAGTTCTGGCGGCAACGCAGCCGGCCGCCTCAACGGACTACGCAAGCAGGATCTTGCTCAAGAAATACGGATTGGTGCCGGACAAAGACGTGAAGATACTTTACGCCGGCAGCTCGCCGGCTTTATTGACCACGTTAAAATCAGGCAACGCCGCCGCTGGTCTCATGAGCGCGCCGATCACGTTTCAGGCTCAAGAGTTGGGTCTCAAGCATATTCTCAACGTCACCGAGCTCAATATTCCGTTTATCTTCGTGAGCGTCGTTACGACGCGCAACGTGATTCAACAAAAGCCGGACGCGGTAATTCGTTATCTGCGAGGCTATACCGAAGCGATCTCTGTCATCCGGCGCGACAAAGAGACGGCGATGAAGGTGATGGGCAAATTCATGAAAACCGACAACCGGCAAATTCTCGAGGCGGTCTACGAGGAACATTTGCCGGTCTTTCAGCGCGTGCCGCTCATGACTAAGGAGGCGGTGCAAGCGGTCTTGGATGTCGCCAAAAGCCCGAGAGCCCAACAAGCAAAACCAGAAGACTTCTACGACAACTCGTTTATCCAAAAGCTCGAAGTTTCCGGTTTTATTAACTCGCTTTACGCGCGCTGACCGCGCCGGCATTGCCGTTGGTGGATCGTGGGCTGGTATCTTCACATCGACATGGACGCGTTCTTCGCTTCCGTGGAGCAGGTGCTCGACCCGGGCCTCAAAGGAAAGCCGGTTATCGTCGGCGGCCGCAATGGCCGCGGTGTCGTAACATCCGCATCGTACGAAGCGCGCAAGTTCGGCGTGCACTCTGCCATGCCGGGATTTCAAGCCAAAGAGCTTTGCCCGCACGGCATCTTCCTACCGAACCGCCGTCGAGCTTATGCGGAATTCTCAGACAACGTCTTTGCGATTCTCGGCGAGTACTCACCCGAGGTGCACGCGCTTTCCATAGACGAAGGACTGGTCGACCTCACCGGCACGGAGCGGTTGTTGGGACCGCCACTCAAAACCGCTGACGTAATTATCCGGCGAATTGAAATCGATCTCGGACTGCCTTCATCCGCCGGACTCTCTACCAGCCGCGTCACGGCTAAAATCGCCGCCACACTGGCGAAACCCCATGGACTCATCTATGTCCCGGCGGGTTCGGAACAAGATTTTCTCGCGCCTTTGGCGGTGCAAATGATTCCCGGTGTCGGACCAAAAACCCACAAAGTACTCAATCAAAAGGGCATCAAGACGATCGGCGAACTGCTGAAGCGCGCGGAATTGGCGCATCGCTACCTGGATTTGGCTCCTGCCGAGGAGGGATATCATCGTCACGACCACTCCGTCGGCAACGAAACCACCCTGGATAAACCGCTCAAGGAAATTGCCCAGATGGAAGAAATACTCTGGGAACTCGTCGAGGAGGTTGGCGGCCGACTGCGTCGGGAAAAATTGTATGCCCGCTGTCTCACGGTAAAGATTCGCTATTCCAATTTTCAGACCATTACGCGCTCGCGTACCCTGCCATCGCCCACCTGTTTCGACAAAGAGATTTTTGCGGTCGTCAGCGACCTAATGCGGCGACATGTTGTCCAAGGCAGAGCCGTACGACTTTTGGGAGTGAGCGCGAGCGCGCTGCAAAGCTCCGGTTGGCAAGAGCCGCTGTTGAATCGTGACCAGCGCCGATCTTTCGAGCGATTGTACAAAGGCATCGACGATCTGCGCCACAAATACGGCGAAAACGCGATCGGCGCTGCCACGCGACGCAATCGCGTCAGTTGATTTTCCCGGCAAAGCCCCATAGTGTTTTTCCTATTCACGCAACCCTCATGATCAAACCGAATCATGTTTTTCTGGCGGCCTGCCGGCGCCAACAGACTTCCTATACGCCGGTTTGGCTGATGCGCCAGGCGGGACGCTACATGGAGGAATACCGCAAGCTGCGCCGGCAATACGGCTTCCTCGAACTTTGCAAAAAACCAGACCTTGCCGCCGAAATCGCCGTAACTCCGGTCGAACGGCTCGGCGTCGACGCGGCGATCTTGTTTGCCGACATTCTCCTGATTCTCGAACCGATGGGTGTCGGGTTGGAATACTCGAAAGGCGACGGACCGGTGATTCATCATCCAGTGCGCAGCGGCAAAGACGTTGACGCTCTGAAAGACTTCGAGGCGGAGAAAGAGCTGTCGTTTGTCTACGATGCCGTAAAGAAAATCTCCAAGGCGCTCAGGAACAAAGTTCCGCTGATCGGCTTTGCCGGCGCGCCCTTCACGTTGGCTTCTTACTTGATCGAAGGCGGCGGATCGCGCAACTATGTCCACACCAAGAAGCTCTTCTACACGGCGCCGGAGGCGTGGAAGCGTCTGATGGAACGGCTGACAAAACTAACCTCTGAATATTTGAATTGCCAGATCGCCGCCGGCGCTGAAGCGGTGCAACTCTTTGACAGTTGGGCAGGCTGCCTCACGCCGCCGGATTACGAGCAGTTCGTTCTTCCGTACACACGCGCGGTCATCGACGCAATCGCGCCTGGCGTTCCGGTGATCAATTTTACCACCGGAACGGCCGGTTCATTGAAGCACATTCGCGCCGCGGGCGGAGCGGTGATTGGGTTCGACTGGCGCGTTAATCTTGACGAAGCCTGGCAAACCGTCGGTTATGATGTCGCCGTCCAGGGAAATCTCGATCCTGTCACACTCTATGCATCGCCGAAAGAAATCAAGAACCGCGTCGCTGAAATCTTGCGCCGCGCCGGCGCCAGACCGGGCCATATTTTTAATCTGGGCCATGGCGTTTTACCCGAGACCCCGGTGGAACATGTGATCGCCATGGTCGAAGCAGTGCACGAGTTGAGCGCAAGATAACCGGACTGGAGTATTGGAGTGACGGAGTGTTGTACAACGTACATTGAAAGATTCCGGTATTGGTGACCCAGTACTCCATTACTCCAATACTCCATCACTCCTTGGTCCGAAGCCATGTCTCAGTCCTACCAAGCCGTACTTTTAATCGCCTTCGGCGGCCCCACATCATCCGAAGAAATTCGCCCGTTCCTCACTCGCGTAACAAAAGGGATTCCCATCCCGCCCGAGCGACTCGAAGAAGTTGCACATCACTATGAGGCGGTCGGCGGCAAATCGCCCCTCAACGAAATCACTTTCCGCCAGGCCGACGCCTTGAGAAAACTGCTAAACGAGCAAGGCGTGGCGCTTGCCGTCCATGTCGGCATGCGGAACTCCAAGCCATTCTTCGCCGAGGCGCTAAAGCAGATGGCCGATGACGGCACACAACACGCGCTGGGATTCATTCTCTCGTCGCATCGAACCGAGGCGAGTTGGGAGCGCTACCAAAAAAACATTGCCGATGCCCGAAATGAACTCGGCCCAAACGCTCCGGCGGTCGATTACTGTGACGGCTGGCACGACCACCCGCTTTTCATTCAATGCTGGGCGGAACTCGTTCAAACAGCCTGCACCAAGATTCCCGTTGGCAGAAAGAAATCGACGCCGCTGATCTTCAGCGCCCATAGTTTACCCATGGCAATGGCTGCGCGATCGCCGTATGTCGAGCAGGTGGAGACCACCGCTCGCTTGATCGCCGACAAATTACGGCATCGACGCTGGTCGATTGCTTACCAAAGCCGCAGCGGCAAACCGACCGATCGTTGGCTCGAACCCGACATCGGCGACTCCATTCGGAAATTAGCCAGTGAAGGCTCCCAGTCAGTGATCGTCGCGCCGATCGGCTTTGTCTGCGACCACGTCGAAGTGCTTTACGATCTCGATATCGAGGCAAAGCAGATCGCCAATGATCTGGGCGTGAATCTGATTCGCGCGAGCTGTCCGAATGATCACCCGACGTTTATCCAGATGATCGCTAGCGTGATCCGGGAAAGATTGAAGGCCGCCGAGAATCGAGGATAGAGGATGGAGAATCGCAATCCTCGATCATCGATCCTCCATCCTCGACCCGTATCCTCATGACCCGCCGCGTCGTCGTCATCGGCGGGGGCATCGCCGGTCTCGCAGCCGCTCACCGTCTCGTTGAGCTCAATAAAGAAAAATCTCTCGGCCTGGACATTAAGCTTCTAGAAGCGTCGCCTCGTCTCGGCGGCACAATCGCCACGGAGCGGATCGGCGACTTTCTTGTCGAAGCTGGTCCCGATTCTTTCATCACCGAAAAACCATGGGCGCTCGGGTTATGTGAGCGCGTCGGCCTCACATCTCATCTTGTATCGACGCAGTCAGCTTATCAAAGGATCTACGTCGTTCATGGCGGCAAACTCCAAGCTCTCCCCGAGGGGTTCTTCCTGCTCGCACCGACTCGTTTTTGGCCGTTCATCATAACGCCGCTGTTTTCCTGGGACGGCAAACTGCGCATAGCCGCAGAATTGTTTCTCCCGCGTGGCGAAGTAAACGCCGATGAAAGCTTGGGCTCTTTCGTCCGTCGGCGCTTTGGCGCGGAAGCGTTGGAGCGCGTCGCGCAACCACTGATCGGAGGCATCTACGCCTCGGATCCTGATAAACTCAGCCTCGCCGCTACCATGCCTCGCTTCAAGGAAATGGAACGCGAGCGACGGAGTATTATCTTGGGTCTGTGGTCCGAGCAAAAACGCCGCGCGCGTACTCGCGACACCGGTAGCGGCGCGCGCTGGAGTTTGTTCGTCACGTTGGCGGGCGGGATGCAGGAATTGGTCAATGCGCTTGCACGGCGACTGCCCGAAGGCAGCATTCAGTTGAACACTCCGGTCACCAATGTGCTCCGTGATCGCAACAGTCAGGGTTGGCTCCTCTCATTCAAAAAGGGTCACAGCCTAGAGGCCGATGCCATCATTCTGGCGATACCGGCGTTCCGAGCAGGCCAGTTGCTGGCCTCGATCCTGCATGATGCTACCAACGAGCTGAAGAAGGTTTCCTACGCTTCCACAGCCACCGTCAATCTCGCCTATCGCCGCTCGGACTTTCCCCGCCAACCGAATAGCTTCGGCTTCGTTGTACCGATCATCGAGCGTCGCAAGATCATGGCTTGCACGTTCAGCAGTTTGAAATATCCCGCTAGAGCGCCGGAAGGTCACTTGTTGTTACGCGCCTTCGTCGGTGGTGCCCTGCAGCCCGACTTGTTCAACGACGATGATGCGACGATGGAGAAAAATGTCCGCGGCGAATTGGCAAGCCTACTCGGAGTGACCGCCCGACCGATCTTCTCGCGAATCTGGCGCCATCCCACCTCGATGCCGCAGTATCACATCGGTCACAACGCTCGAATAAAACGAATTGAAGCTTCTTTGGATGGATTCCCCACACTCGCTCTCGCCGGCGGCGCCTATCACGGCGTCGGAATTTCCGATTGTGTGCGCACCGGTGAGGAAGCCGCAGAGAAAATTATCGATTACCTCAATTTGAAACCATAGGGTGCGCTTGCGCACCGGATTCGGCGGGGCCATCTATTGCGCCTGTGATTGACGGTGCGCAAGCGCACCCTACTCGCTCCGCATCCTCGGAATAACAGCGGGAATGCTATTGCTGTCATTTCTCCTTGACGCCCACCCGAAAGCCAGATTATGAATCGGATATCGTAGTGATTGTCCTGTTTCCTGCAAACACGAAGGAGCTTCAGGGTTATGCTAATCATCGATTCTCAGGTTCACATTTGGGCGCCGGAGTCGCCGGAAAAGCCCTACTCTAAAGAAAATGCCTCGACGCCTCATCGCCCCGTCGCGCTCGGTCATGATGAGCTTCTGCGCGAAATGAACGGCGCAGGTGTCGAGCGCTGCGTGCTTGTGCCGCCGACTTGGGAAGGCGACCGCAACGACACTTCTCTTGAAGCTTCCCGTTTGCATCCAGATCGTTTTGCCGTCATGGGAAGAATCAAGCTCACCGCCCCGGAAAGCCGCGCGTTGATCGCAAGCTGGAAAAACCAGCCACGTATGCTCGGCATTCGATTGGTGTTCAACGCCGGGCGGTCCAAGGAATGGCTCGAGGATGGCACCGCCGACTGGTTTTGGGACGCCGCTGAACGCTATGACGTTCCGGTGATGGCGTTCGCACCGAATGCCGTGCCGAAACTCGGCGAAGTCGCCGAGCGCCATCCGGGCCTGCGCATGATCATCGATCACATGGGCCTCAGCTCAACGCTCAAGGGCAAGCCGCTCGAACCCGCAGTCGATAACCTGATCAAGCTCGCGCGTCTACCCAACCTCGCAGTGAAGGTTTCCGCGCTGCCCTGCTACGTAGCCGAGGCGTATCCATTCCCGACGCTTCATCCGCTGGTGCGCCGGGTGGTCGATGCGTTTGGACCGCAGCGCTGCTTTTGGGGCACGGATCTCTCCCATCTCCCGTGCCCATACAAGCAAGTGGTCACATTGTTTACCGAGGAAATGCGCTCTCTCTCCACGACGGAACTTGAGTGGATCATGGGACGGGGTCTTGCCGAGTGGTTAAAGTGGCCGCCTGCAAAGTAGGACGACCGAAGCTGCATTCGCGATTCAAGCGAATCGGAGTTGGGACTGGCTACTTTTTCGATCACCGGTCATGGGGACAGGCAGCTTTTTGAATTACAAAAAGCAGCCAGTGCCCCCCAAAAGCAATCGCCGAAAAAGTTGCCTGTCCCCATTTCACGCGCAATGGAAGTAGCACACCGAGTGCCTCGTGTGGCGCTCAGGAATTTTGAGCGATGGTGAACGCGAAAAAATTCTTATTTTGTGTCACTTCCTTTTTCCTCGGCTACGCCACACCGACTGGTGCGCAGAACACCGAGCTCCGCGTAGTCACCTGGAAAGCAGAAGCGCCTCAGGTGTGGGACCAAGCGGTTGCGGATTTCGAGCGGCAAAATTCCGGAATTAAAATCGTCCGTGAGATCGCCCCCCAAAGTTCGACACAGATCCACGATCTGCTGACTCAGAAACTAAAAAATCGCGACCCGCGGCTGGACGTTTTTTTTATGGATACAATCTGGCCCGCCGAGTTTGCATCGGCAGGTTGGGCGCTGCCGCTGGATCGTTATTTTACCGCCGCGGAGCGCGACAAGTTCCTCCCAGCACCGATTTTGGCGAATCAATATCGCGGTCAAATCTTCGGTGTGCCCCTTTTTATTGACGCCGGAGTCCTTTACTACCGAAAAGATTTTCTCGAAAAGTATGGCCTTGCGCCGCCGCGCCTCTGGCCGGAATTGGTCGAACAGGCCAAGACGATACTCGCCCGTGAACAAGGTTTGCAGCTCGTCGGTTTCTCGGGCCAGTTCAAACAGTATGAGGGCCTCGTTTGCAACATGATGGAATACATCCTAAGCGGCGGCGGAGCCCTTTGGGATGAAAAGCGCATGGTCAGCGCGCTTCAGGAACCCGCCGCGTTGGAAGCGGTGCGATTCGTGCGCGATCGTATCATCGGCGAAATTTCCCATCGTGGTGTCCTAAGCTATGAAGAGCCGGAATCGCTCGCCCTCTTCACGCAGGGGCGCGCAATTTTTCACCGCAACTGGCCCTACGCCTGGTCGATAGCCAATGATCCCGCGAGCTCCAAAATCGCCGGAAAAGTCGGCATGATGCCGCTGCCTAGTTTCCCCGGCGGCAAGGGCGTCGCTGCGCTGGGTGGTTGGCAGCTCGGGGTTAGCCGATTTTCCACTAAACCCGACGTAGCCTGGCGTTTCGTTGCGTTTATGACGAGCGAAGAAATTCAAAAGCGCATCGGCCTCGCCACCGGTCGCGCACCTACACGCACAGCTCTTTATGAAGACTCGGAGCTTACCGGCAAGATGCCCCAATTAAAATCGCTTCTGGACACGTTTAAGCAAGCCGTGCCGCGGCCAAGAACGCCGGTCTATGTTCCGTTGTCGAACGTCATGCAACGCTACTTCAGCTCGGTTTTAGCCTTACCGAACACCGATATCAAAAAGCGCGCGGCATTGGCGGCTCGGGATATGGATCGTTTGTTGGACCTTTTGCGCGAGACACAGATGCCATGAAAAGCTCTCACCGGGCTGCACTCTTGTTTCTGTTGCCGAGCTTTATCTTCGTCGTGGTTTTTTCACTCTTTCCGATATTCGAATCCTTTCGCTTGAGTTTTTATCGACTGATCTTGACCCTTCCCTGGATCGGACAAAAACCGATCGGCTGGCAAAACTACATCGACCTTTGGGATGATCCCGTTGCGATGGAGTCATTGTTCACGACACTGATATTCGTCGGCGTGACCATTCCGCTAGAGTTGCTGTGCGGCTTGGGGATAGCGCTGGTGCTCAACGAGGCCTTTCACGGCCGCGGGCTTTTGCGCGCCGTGGTGCTTATTCCATGGGCCATCCCCACCGTGGTCTCCTCGCAGATGTGGCGTTTCATATTCAATGATCGCTACGGGCTGATCAACTTTATTTTTTTTGGCGGCGATGTTTCGCGTTATATCGCGCCGCTTGCTGACCCTCATCTTGCCTTGGTGGCCATTATGGCGGCGGAGATTTGGAAAACCACTCCTTTCGCCGCGCTCATCCTGCTCGCCGGACTGCAAGGTATCCCGGATGATCTTTACGAGGCGGCGAGCATCGACGGCGCAACGGCGTGGCAGAAGTTCCGGCATGTGACTGTGCCGCTCATACGCCCTGCGCTGTTATTGGCCTTGCTTTTTCGAACGATTGACTCCTTGCGAGTTTTTGATCTGGTTTTTGTAACGACCCAGGGAGGACCTGCCGACGCAACCAACGTGCTGCAATTTTACGGTTACAAAAAGACCTTCGCTGAAGGCATGGTCGGTTACGGCTCGGCCATTGCCGTAGCTGTTTTTTCCATGTCGCTGGTTTTTTCGCTCGCTTACCTGCGTTTTCTGAAGTCGAGTCGACAGGAAGGAATGGCAAAATGAAGCGCTCCGTCGCTCTTGCGCTACTTTCCATCGGCATCGCACTCTATTGTTTGGTTCCATTTATCTGGTTCGTTTTGACCTCGCTCAAGAGCGCGGCGGAGCTGACAGCGATACCGCCTAAACTAATCCCGTCATTCCACCTGGGCTTCTACCAATCGGCGCTGGAAAAGTACGGCTTGCTTCACTATATCGTCAATAGCGTGATTGTCGCCGGCACGGCGACGCTGATCACCATCGCCATCGGATCTCTTGCCGCGTATGCGATGACGCGCTTCTACCTCGGCTGGACGAACATTTATCTCCTGATCCTGCTCGCCATCTCGATGTTCCCGCAGATCGCCACGGCGGGCCCGGTGTGGAGCATTCTCGACCGTTTGAATTGGCTTAACACCTATCAAGGCCTGGTGGCGGCGTACATCGCTCTTACATTGCCTTTGGCGATATGGATTCTGACGACTTTTTTCGGCGAGGTACCCAGGGAGATCGAGGAGGCAGCACTCATCGACGGTTGCAGCTGGTTCCAATCACTCTACAAGGTGATCCTGCCGCTGGCAGCCCCAGGGATACTCACCGCGGCACTGCTGGTCTTCATCTATGCATGGAACGAGTTCTTCTTTGCGCTCATCATCATGACTGACCCCAGCGTGCAGACTCTTCCGGTGGGCATTGCTCTGTTCCCGGGAGAGTATACGATGCCCTGGGGTGAGATCGCCGCGGCGTCGACCCTGGCGACGATTCCGTTGATCGTTCTGACGCTGATTTTTCAACGCGGCATTGTTCGGGGCCTGTGCGCTGGCGCAGTGAAAGGTTGACTTTAAAGCAACTGGTTCAAAGCGCATCATGGAGGTTGTATCGCTTCGCTGTCGATAAGAAATCTGTCAAAACGCTTCGGCACCACGGAAGTTTTAAGAAACGTTTCGTTCGAAGTAGCAGACGGAGAATTTTGCATTTTGCTCGGCCCTTCGGGCTGCGGCAAATCGACGGTCTTGCGCCTGATCGCGGGTCTGGAACAACCGAGCGCCGGAGAGATTTCTATCGATACCGCGCGCGTCGACCCTCTGCCGCCGCGTGAGCGCGACGTCGCTTTCGTTTTTCAAAACTACGCGCTTTACCCGCACATGACGGTCTTTGACAATCTTGCCTTCGCGCTTCGGCTGCGCGGCATGCCATCGAGTCAGATTGAACCGAAGGTCAGAGATGCGGCTCGACTCCTCGAAATCGAAAATTTATTGGAGCGCCGGCCGCACGGATTGAGCGGCGGGCAAAGACAACGGGTAGCGCTGGGGCGCGCCATCGTCAGGCAGCCGAAAATTTTTCTATTCGACGAGCCGCTGTCGAATTTAGACGCGACGCTCCGAGCTAGCATGCGCGTGGAGCTCGCCCGATTGCATCGGCGGTTGCGGGCCACCATCGTTTACGTGACCCACGACCAGGCGGAGGCCTTGACGCTCGGCGAGAAGATTATCGTTCTACATCAGGGAACAATCCAGCAGATGGGCTCGGCCACGGAGATTTACCACAAGCCGGCCAATATCATGGTCGCACGCTTCGTCGGCAGTCCCCAGATGAATCTGCTCGAAGGGACGGTGGACGATAGCGGCACCATCGTTCAATGCGCGGGAGTACGCTTGGATCTTGCAAGTGTGCTGAAGCAATCGCTGCCGCGCTCGGCGGGACTTTCCCTGACCCTCGGTGTCCGTCCGGAGGATTTTGACACGACGGCTTCTGGACAAGGTTGGATCAGCGGCGAGATCGAATTGATCGAAGACCTTGGCTCCGACCGCTATCTTCACCTGAAACGCGATGGCATAGATCTCGTCGCCAGAGTGGGGAGAGAGATGATGTTTAAAGCAGGCGACACGATGGATCTCATTGTCGCGCCCGAGCGGCTGCATTTTTTTCAGGAAGGCAAACGGATCGAACCTTGATACCGGTTCAAGTTAAACCAATGAGAGCTACATTGAACATGGAACCTTGAACTTTGAACTGAGGCGGTGCCGGCGTGGTTGAGTTTTAACTCCAATCGTAATAACAGAAACGCAATTGAATCTGATGGAGGCTCGCGACTATGAAGATCATCAATCGTGATCTGTCTGCAGAGAAAGACGGCGTTCCCGGGTACATAGCACACCCGGACCGGAAAGAATCTGGACCGGGCGTCATGATCGTGCATCATCACTACGGCGTCACCGGCCACATGAAATCCACCGTGTGCCATTTTGCCAAGCTGGGCTACACGACGATCGTTCCTGATCTCTACAAAATGCTGGGCGCCGCCGATGGGGTGCATGAAGCGCAGAAGACCACCAGCGACGGCCAATTCATCGAGATCCTCAATCAAGCGTGGCATTATCTGGGAAACAGAAACGATGTCGACGCCAAACGCTGCGCCGTAGTCGGTTACTGCATGGGCGGCCGCCTTGGCATTCACTTCGTCGCTGCGACGCCAAGTGTGCGCGGCTTCGTCGGCTACTACCCATCGGTGCGCGACGAAGGCCCAAGCCGGCTGCGGCCGCGTCATCCCAACGACGCCGTGCGCGACTTCAAGTGTCCATCGCAGATTTTCTTTGGCGGCAACGACCACGTCGCCAGTGTTCCGGTGCAGCAGCGCTTAATGGAGAGTTTTCAGTCCAACGGCCAATCTTTGGATTGGCATTTTTTCCAGCGCGCCGGTCATGGTTTCTTTCTCGGCGATGGTGAGTGCTACGACCCGAAGCTGGCGGAGCTTTCGTGGGGACTCGTCGCCGATTTTCTCGCGCGGGAGTTGGGTAATGAGTAGTCGATGCAAACACCGGAGAGAATGGATCAAGTAATCTGGTAGATGAAATTTGCCGCATCACTGCGCTCTGTCCATCCGGCTTTGACATAGAACTGGCGCTTATACGATTCACGGCGGCGCAAGTTAGTCAGCGACATCCGTGTGCACCCACGAGAGCGAGCTTCCGTCTCGACGGCTTGAAGTAGTCGCCTGCCCACGCCGCGGCCACGGGCACTATCGCGAACGAACAACTCGGAAACATATGCCTCCGGACCGTGCATGAAGAGATACGGCAACCAGTGAACCGAAACGTAGCCGATGATCTTCCCCTCCTCCGACTGGGCAACACAAACCAAGTGACTATCATCAGCGAGGCATAGCTCCAGTTCAGCCCTGACGCGCTGAGTTGACTCCTCTAACGACTCGTTCTTGAAGATTTCAAACCAGCCGATTTCTGTCAGAAGCGATGCCAGCGCCTCAGCGTCTTCAATCGTAGCCTTACGTAGTCGCATCTTTCCGCCTCCTTGCGCGGATTACATATTTCACCACCGCTTTGGAGAAAACCGCTGGGCCGTCACCTAAAGGTCGTCAAATAATTCCTTTTTCCTTAAACTCGGCGATCTTTGTGTCGTTGTAGCCGAGTGTGGTCAAAAATTCCGCATTGTGCTCGCCCAATTCCGGGGGCGCGGTGGGATGCGAAATTTTCGTGTCGCTGTACTCCAACGGAAATTTCACGGTGCGGATAGACGGCTTATTTTTCCGGTGGATCTCGATTTCCATCCCCATGTGTTTGATCTGCGGATCCTGAAATACTTCCTGCAAGTTATAAACCGGCGTATGCGGCACATCGTTGGCTTCCAGCTGATCCATCCAGTAGGCGCGCGGCTTTTCTCTAAAAATTTCGCCGAACGTTTTGCTCAGATCGTCATAGTTTTTCCTGCGGTTCGGTCGCGTATTAAAGCGCGGATCCTCGATCAACTCCGGATGTCCTGCGGCTTTGCAGAGCCCCTCCCAAAATTTTTGCGGCGACGAGAGATGAATGGCGAACGGCAAACCGTCCGAGCCCGAGAACGCGTAAGTTTGTGAATGGCGCGGACGCGTGTATGGGCCAGGAGGTTTTCCATGCGCGAGCGTTTCGGTCGCCGGAGCGATCAAAAACGCCAGCACAGAGCCGGCCATTGTCGCGTCGATCTGCTGGCCTTTGCCGGTCTGCGCCCTCGCCACTAGCGCGCCGAGCACCCCGAGCGCGGAAAACATGCCGCTCAAGCTGTCGGCATACGCCGGACCGATGGGTCGCGGATTTTTTGCGTCCATTAGTACGCTCAACATCCCGCCCAGCCCTTGACCGACTGTGTCATAGGCGGGCCGATTGACGTAGGGACCCGTGGGACCGGTTCCCGTAATCGAGCAATAAATGATTCTATCGTTCAATTTTCTCAGCGTCTCATAATCGATACCGAGCTTCTTGGTGACGCCGGGCCGATAGTTTTCCATCACGACGTCGGCCTTTTTCACCAAGCCGTAAAAAATTTCTTTCCCCTCGGCTGTTTGAAGATTCAACGTGATGCTTTTCTTGCCGCGATTAAACGCCCAAAAATTGGGCTGGTCGCCTCCCAGGTCCCAGCCGCGAAATGGATCGCCACCCTTCGGGTTTTCGACTTTGATCACCTCAGCGCCCAAGTCGGACAGCAAGCACGCGCCGTACGGGCCTGAAATAAAATTTCCCAGTTCTAAAACTCTGATTCCTTCTAAACAACCTTTCATTCGTCTCTCCTCGTTTTCTTGTTCCGTCCCTCATTATTGCCTATTGCCTGTTGCTTAGTGCCTTGCTCTTCGGATAATGGAACTTTCATATATCTCAATTCGCAGGAGAACAAGATGGCTACGCCTCCGCCGGTCACCGACACTCTGGCGCGCTTTATCGCCGAAACGGCTTACTCGACGATTTCCGAGAAAAGTCTAACGAACGCCAAGATGCATATCCTCGACACCCTTGGCGTCGCATTGGCGGCGGTTGCAACGCCAGTGGCAGCAATCGCCCTCGATTACTGCGCGCGAGTCAGCAACTCGAATGAAGCGTCGCTCTGGGGCACTCCAGCAAAATCATCCGTCCCCATGGCAGCATTCGTCAATGGCCTTTTGGCCCACGCTCTCGATTTCGACGATTGGGAGGATTCGATCCATGCCGGTCATCCCAGCAGCATGGTAACCGGCGCCGCGCTCAGCTTGGGCGAAACCTTAGGCGCATCCGGCAAGGATTTATTAAAGGCCTACGTCTTCGGCATCGAAGTTCTCACCAAGATTTCCGCTGCCAGTCCCAACCTGCATGACCGCGGTTTTCACAGCACACCAGTCCTTGGCAGCATCGGCGCTGCAGTCGCCTGCACCAGCTTGCTCAAGTTGGTTCCCGACCAGATCAAGGCTGCCCTTGGCGTTGCTGCTTCGGGTTGCAGCGGCATCCATCGCCAACAAGGGTCGATGGTCAAACCGTTCCACGCCGGCAATGCCGCGCGAAATGGAGTGGAAGCAACGCTTCTGGCGGAAAAAGGGTTTACCGCTGATGCGGCCATCTTTGAGGCGCCGCGCGGCTTTTGTGACACCTTCTTTGGCAAGGGAACTTGCGACTATGAAAAAATGATCAGCAACATCGGCAAGCCCTACTTTCTCGAATCGCCGGGCCTCGGCCTCAAAATGCACCCTTGCAGCGCGCCCCAGTTTCTCGCCGCCGACGCTGCGCTGCGTTTAAAGCACGAGCATCAAATCCGCTTCGAGGATGTCGCCAAGATCGAAGTCCGTATTCCGCCGGAGCGTTACCAGCGTCATTACCACGCCGACGTCAAAACCGGCTTGCGCGGCAAGTTCGCGATCAATTATGTCGTCGCGCTCTGCATCCTCGACGGCAAGTTGGAGATCGCGACTTTCACCGATGAGAAAGCCAATCAGCCGCGGGTTCAAGAAGCGCTCAGCAAAGTGAAAGTCATCGTCGATGAGTCTATTCCGGAACCGGGGCCGTATTGCCCCGTGACGGTTGAACTCAAAAACGGAACTGCTTTTAACTACATGGCAAAAATCGCCAAGGGCGCCCCGCAAAATCCATTGACGGAGAAAGAAGTTTTGGAAAAGTTCCGCGGCAACGCCAGGACGGTGATTTCTGAAAGGCAAACCGAGGAATTGATCGGAGCAGTTCAACACCTCGATGCTGTTGGTAATCTGAAAACGCTCGTCGAATTACTGATTCCCTCTTAGCATTTGAAATTAAGCACATAGCCGTTCGCCCTGAGCGCCGTTGAAGGGCTCCGATCGAGTTCCGTAGGATGGGTGGAGTTCCGCGATACCCATCACTCCATTACTCCAACATTCCATCACTCCAATCCCCTCCTTCATTGGACATCCATTTTCAACTGCGATAAGTCCACTTCTTAATTCAGCCAGCATCTTTGATCCAGGAGGCTACCCCGTGCCGAGCGACAAACCTTTAGCGCCGCTATTCGAAGCCGATCGTCTCGCGATCATCGGCGCCAGCGATCGCAATCATTACGCCGTCAATATTTTCAAAAATCTGCAGAACATGGGCTTTGATTCCTCCAAGATCATTCCCATCAACCCGGGTCGTCCCGAAGTCTTTGGCCTCAAAGCGTATCCAAGCATCACCGACGTGCCGGGCGATATTCCGCTAGCGGTGATTGCGGTGAACAACAAGACCGTTGTTTCCGTCGTCGAAGAAGCAGGCAAAAAAGATGTTAAGGCCGGAGTCATTTTCGCTGACGGTTTCGCCGAGGGTGGCGAAGTGGGAACAAAGTTGCAGCAAGAACTGACCAGGGCCGCCAAGGCGTCTAACCTTAAGCTGCTTGGCCCCAATTGCATGGGTTTCGTTTCCACGCGCGCGAAATTAGGCATCTGGGGCGGCGAGTTACCAAAATCTCTCCGTCCGGGAAACATCGGCTGCATCTTTCAAAGTAGCGGCATGATGAATCTCTTGATGAACGCCGGCGCCAAGCGCGCTCTGGGTTTTCACGTCTGCGCGAGCGGCGGCAACGAGATCGTCCTCAACTCCGCCGACTACCTCGCTTATCAAGCCGAGTGTCCGGAAATCGACGTCATCGCGACTTATTTTGAAGCAGCACCCAAGGAGCCGGAACGTTTTGCCGCGGCGCTCGATCGAGCCATAGCCAATGGCAAGAGCGTATTGGTTCTCCGCGCCGGCAAAACCGAACGCGCCAAGCGCAATGTCATCGCTCACACCGGCCAGCTCGCGGGATCGGCCGCCGCTTGGGATGCTTTCTTCGAACAACACGGCGCGATCATCGTCAATGATCTTGACGACCTGATCGATACGACCGCGCTCTTCGCCGGTGCCAAAACGCGGCCAGATAAGCATGATCGCGGCGTCGGCCTCATGACGATTTCCGGCGGCGATTGCACGCTCCTTTCCGACATCGCTGATCAAGAAGATGTGGCCGTGCCGGATCTCAGCGCTGAAACACAGAAAGTTTTGGTCGAAAGTTTGGATAAACCGACCTTGCTCGGCAATCCACTCGATGTCGAAGACTTGCAAAGGATCAATCCTGAGGCGTTTGATCGTTGCTTGGAAAAATTCTTCCAAGAACCAAGAATCGACATGCTCGGAGTGCGCCTGAATTTGCCGGAAACAATCAGCCCATCTTCGGAAAAGTTGTATACGAAAATCTCGGAGCTGAGCCGCGCCAACGATAAACGTGTCTTCGTGCTTACGCGCGCCACCGAACCGCCGGCGGAAGTCTGGTACGACAAACTTAACAACCTCGGCCTGACCTTCACCGGTGATTACCGTAAATCGCTGCGTGCCATGGGGCGACTGCGGAAAAACGAGCGCGACCGCGCTTTGAGTCGCTTTCTACCGGCGACAAGATTCGGTGCCGCGCCAGCGCGACCGCAATTGCGCAGCGGAATTCTATCTTACGGCGCCACAGAAAAACTGTTGCAAGCCTACGGTATTCCGCTAGCGCCCGCCGTGATGATGCATTCAGTGGAAGAAGTGGTCAGCGCCGCCGACAAACTCGGCTATCCCTGCGTGCTAAAAGTCGCGTCCGTGGACATTCCGCACAAGACTGAGTTCGGTGCGCTTCGCCTGGGTCTGGGGACTCCCGAGGCGGTAAAGACAGCATATGAAGAGATGATTGCCGGCGTCTGGGTCAAGAAACCCGACGTGGCCATCGAAGGCATTTTGGTGCAAAAACAAATCAAAGGTGTCGAGTGCCTGGTCGGCATCTCTCGCGATGAACAACTCGGCCAGACGCTGGTCATGGGCCTAGGCGGCGTGTTCGTCGAAATTCTAGCCGACGTGGCAATTCGTATTCCGCCGATTAGCTCTAGCGAAGCGCGCCGAGCGCTGGAATCTTTAAAAGGCGCAAAAGTATTTGCCGGCGTGCGAGGCGCGCCACCCGCAGACATCGACGCCCTCGCCGACATGGCCGCGCGGCTATCGTGGCTCGCGCATGATCTTCGGCACGACATCGCTGAAATGGACTTGAATCCCGTGGTCGTGCTGCCGCAAGGTCAAGGCGCCTTCGCGGTGGACGCGCTGCTGGTTACGCGGTGAGCCGTTACGATGGAGACAGATTGATGGGAGGACAGTTGCAGGTTATGGAGCTGGCGACCCATACACTTGACGCAGACACAATCGAAAATCAGGACGTCACCGTGATGCGCTGAGGCAGCAACGCTCATGTCCGAGAAAACCGAAGTCGCCGCCGAACCGGCACCGTCGCTCGTCACCGTTACCCACCTGATGTATGCCTTGCACGCTCTGAGTCTTCTGATTGGCGTGACGACCGCAGCGACCATTGTCGGCGCCTTCGTTTTTGGTGTGCCCTCGATCATTGCAGTCGTCATCAACTACGTAAAGCGCAGAGAGGCAAGAGGGACCTTGCTCGAGTCACACTTTCGCTGGCAGATTCGGACGTTTTGGTTTGCGCTCGTCTGGTGCGTGATCGGCACGGTGCTGTTCGCTACTTTCGTTGGCATCCCGCTTGCGGTGGCGGTTTTCCTCGCGGCCGGGGTGTGGGCAATCTACCGGATCGCTCGCGGCTGGCTGGCGCTGCGAGATCGAAAGCCGATGTATGCGAATACTTGACGCGGATACGCCCTTGTCCTGCGAACCGCATTTGTGCGACGGAGCGCTGATGACGGGTTCAATCCAAAACCTGTCCTGAGCCTCGTCGATAAACTGGGCAAGCTCTGAGCCAAGTCGAAGGATCGGAAACCCAAAATTGCACGCGACTCGTGTTTCCGATGGGTCGATCTCGACAACCCGACTTCGTCCGCGTACAAGTTTATAATGCCGACCTCGCTAGCTCCATTGATAGCTACTTTCCTCTCGACGTTTTTCGTGTTCCATTTGCTGACCCTTGCGCCGGCTTGTGCCTGGTACGACAAAGGCCATCGGATCGTGGGTTTGATCGCCCAGGCGAATCTCACCGCCGACGCGCGCAACGAGATTGAAAAGATCCTTCCCGGGAGCATGACGCTGGCGGACGCGGCCATTTGGCCGGATCATGAGGGGCGAAGCATACGAGATTTCGATCCCCTCCATTATGTCACGATTCCGGAGAGTGCCAGCGGCTATGATCAAGGACGCGACTGCCCGGAGAGAAACTGCATGGTTGAAGCGCTCAAATGGTTTTCAGCGGTCATCGCCGATAAGAAAGCTCCGATCATGATGAGGCGACTCGCGCTTCACTACGTCGTCCACCTGGTAGGCGACGTGCACCAACCGCTTCATGCCGGTCGAGCCACGGATCAAACCGGGATCAATATTTCTGTGTCTTACAGAGGCCAGAAGACGAATCTGCACTTCTTTTGGGACACAGACCTGGTAG